>JADGAU010000241.1 GCA_015231865.1 Gammaproteobacteria bacterium
TGGTATACGTTTTTTTACTATTATTTTAAAAGTGGGAGCCTTATTTTCACCTATGCGTTTATTTTTACCAATTAGTCTTTTCTTGTTTACTACTGCACTTGCCTATTATGGCTACACCTATTTTACTTTACAACGTTTCACAAATATGAGTAGCTTATTATTTATTTCTTCACTATTTATGTTTATGATGGGAATCATTTCTGAACAAATATCAGCCTTACATTACAAACATGTTGAGAAGTCAGAATAAACCCAACATAAAAGTGTTAATGACCAGTACTTCATATCCAAAAAGTCAGAGTGATTGGCAAGGTGTTTTTATAAGAGATATGGTAAATGCAATTTCTGACATTGAAACTATATCTTTATCTGTATGGTCGCCACCAGGAGATTTTCCTAAAACTGCTCACTACATAGCAAATAACAAAGATATTTCATTTTTTAATACGCTCTTAGCCCAAGGAGGAATTGCTCATTTACTTCGTAATAAAAAAATAAAGGCCCTACTTTATGGTATAAAGCTGATTTTTCTTGCTAATAGAGCATGCAAACGTTCTTCGGATATTGAGATTTACCATGTTAACTGGCTACAAAATGCACTATCAATATGGCATACAAAACAGCCTTTACTAGTAACAGTATTAGGTACGGATTTAAAACTTTTAAATTTACCGGGAATGACTTACTTATTAAGAAGAATTTTTAAACATAGGCATACTATTATTGCTCCTAATGCTCAATGGATGCTCCCTAAGTTAACAAAATCTTTTGGTGATATAGCGGAAATTCGACCAATACCTTTTGGTATACACAGTAATTGGTTTTTAATAAATAGAAATATAAATTTTAACAAACCTAAAATCTGGCTAGTTATATTGCGTATCACTAAATCCAAAATTGGGGAGTTATTTAATTGGGGTAATAATATTTACTTAAATGATGATGATAACCAACTCCATTTATTTGGTCCCAATCAGGATAATATCAAAATACCAGACTGGGTGAATTATCATGGTTCAACTTCACCCTCTATTTTACAAAAAAACTGGTTCCCTAAAGCTGCTGGACTTATCACCTTAAGTAAACATGATGAAGGAAGACCCCAAATTATTCTTGAAGCTATGGCTGCAGGTCTTCCCATAATTGCTTCTGATATTGAAGCACACAAAAACTTTATCACAAACATGGAAAACGGTTTAATTGTTAATTCTGAAAAACAATTTCATCAATCTATTCAATATTTATCAGATTTAAAAAACAACAATAAAATAGCTGTATCAGCCAAACATTGGGTATCAAATGAAATTGGAACATGGGATGATTGTGCTAAACGTTATCTTAAAGCCTATCTTGACTTAAAAGAAAAGAAAATATGTCATCAAATGGAATCCTAATTCTTGGAGGGAGCGGCTTTATCGGACGAAGCCTCATTGATAGATTAATTAGCAAAGGGCGTCATGTTTATGTCATTTCTAGTAAAGCACATTCATTACCAACAAATAAAAATCTGTATGCATTATCGGGCTCAATGGATGATAAAAAATTATTGAAAAAATCGTTACCACATTGTAAAACTGTTTTTCACCTTGCCAGCAAAACCACACCAGGTACTTTTATCAATCAACCTAGCTATGAAGTAATTAACAATATACTACCCACCACACGTTTTTTAGAATTTTTACAAAACTATAAAGATGTTGATTTGATATATCTCTCTTCCGGTGGTGTTTTATATGGAAACCCTGAAAAGACTCCTGTCGAGGAAAGTGCACCACTTAATCCTGTTTCATATTATTCTTCTGGAAAAATCGCTATTGAAGCTTTTGTTAAATCTTATTGCCAAAAATCCAACAATAATGCTGTTATTCTCAGACCCAGCAATATTTATGGTCCAGGTCAACTTTTTCAGCCAGGATTTGGTGTAATTCCAAGCATTTTCCATCATATTCTAAACACAAAAGAATTTTCTATCTGGGGTGATGGCAGCAATACCAGAGATTATCTATTTATTAGTGACTTCGTGAACTTATGCGAAGAACTCATCAACTCTCCTTCAAATACTGGTGTTAATGTATACAATGTTGCTTCTAATCAATCTGCTTCAATTAATCACTTATGTGATACCATTGAAAATATAACTCATGAAAAATTATTTAGACGGTTTTATGATTCTAGACAAGTTGATGTAAAAGATATTAGCCTGAATTGTTCACACTTATTTAGACAGTATCAATGGCGACCAAATACTAAATTAAATTATGGTTTAATTGAAACTTGGAAATGGTTTAAAAAACAGTACTCTGATAATAATAAATAATAAGTAAATAACCTGACTAATGCCTAAAAAAGATAAGATATATTTCTTTTTACCCGACTTGAGAATTGGTGGTGCTCAAAAGGTACTTATCAGTCTAATTAGCAAAATGATGGAATTAAACTATGACATCGAGTTAATTCTTTTATATAAAGATGGAGCATTATTAGAAAAGTTACCTGATAAGCTAAACATAATTATCTTAACCAATAGTAATCACATTAGCCTCATAAACTATAGCCTGGCATTTTATAAATTATGCTATTTTTTAATTGATAAAAAACCAATGCTCATTCTTTCTTCCTTAACAGGTACTAATATTTTTCTTCTGTGTGCAAAATGGATTAGCCATTCTAAAACAAAAGTGATTATTCAAGAAACTAATACACTAATCAATATAAAATCAACAATAAAATACCATTTGGCAAAACTCATCTATCCTTTAGCTAATGGTATTATTGCTAAATCTTACGGAATAAAAAAAGATCTGGTAGAAAAATTTTTAATAGTTCCACAAAAAGTTAAAGTCCTTTATAACCCAGTTAATCAAGATGAAATAATTTTGAAATCCAAGGAAATAATTACTGAAAATTTTATTCACCACAAGATAAAAACAATTATTTCTATTGGCCGCTTAATAGAGCAAAAAGATTACCCCACGTTAATACGCTCGTTTGAATTAATTAATCAACAAGTTGACTCTCAACTAATTATTATCGGTGATGGTAAAGAAAAACAAGAGCTAATGACTTTAATAAAATCGTTAAAACTTGAGAATAGAGTTTACCTTCCAGGATACAAACTAAATCCATATAAATATTTAAGGTATGCTGATTTATTTATGCTTACATCAAAATGGGAAGGATTTCCAAATGTTATCCTCGAGGCTTTAGCTTTAAATAAAGCTATTATTGCTACAGATTGCCATTCTGGTCCAGGAGAAATGAAAAAACACATCTCGAATGAAATAAAATTAGCGCCTGTTGGCGATTATAATAA
>JADGAU010000242.1 GCA_015231865.1 Gammaproteobacteria bacterium
TAGGATCTTAGCGCAACTTTTGGGGTGCGTAAAAAATGCCTTGATATCACTAAAATTTCACATAAATCAATTAAGCATCTGAAAGATCAACAGACCTTAATCTTTTTGAACAAGTATTCAGTAAAACATTAGGCTTTCAATAGCGATGTTACCAGTTAAATTATCTGGTAACTACTAATAGTTGTAAATGATATAATCTTAAGTTAAAACGTGTACACTGGACAAATGGTACCTATTAATTATAGAATTTTACCTAGATTGTCAATGCAAAATAAGGAATGATGGTGTTAAAAAAACTAAGCCTGGTTTTTATTTTTAGCCTTTTACTTTCATGTTCTTCTGAATATGGAAATGTTAAAGTTTTGTCTATTTCAGGTAATAGCGTTGTCTATAAAGTTATTATGGATTCTCATTCATATTCTCCCGGTATTAAGATCAATGATAAAGGTGAAATTGTGTTCCCAAAATGTCCAATGAGGGAAGAGTGCAATGATGTAACTTTTAAATCGACTGGTGGAAGGTTTAATAAATATACAGCTATTGTTAAGGATAAAAAGATTTTGAAAAGGTTAAAAAAATTAATGGAATAATTTAGAATTTCTAACAGGTGTCAATCTATAAAAATAGCTGCTTACGCTTTTTAAATTTTTCTAATAATTTCCAATGGACTATTGGTACGGCCATATAATCACACTTAGGTACGTAGTATACCTCGACATCGCTTGCACACTTAATTGATGATTTTTCGACACTATCTAAAAAGCTGCTTTCACCACAGAAGTCACCGGTGCTTAGCTCATCAATAACCTTATTTTTATTATTAAGAATTTGTAACATGCCTGTCTTAACAATAATCAAAGATGGTTCTTTAAAGTGAACCGTTTCATCTTTTTTAAATGATTTTTGCATCATTATTTTAGCAATTCTATTTTGTACTATGTAGGAAAGCCCCTCGCCAAACAGATAAGTTTTCTGCATAAAGGCTATTTTTTCTACAGTAGCTTGCAAACCTTTTAATAGTCCAAACTTTTCTAAAAATTCAGTATAGATATAGGAAGTTAAGCGCAAAGCCTGAACATAGGTAATTGCACGCCAGGTTCCGGATAGACTACTTTTATCAAATAAAGATAAATTACCAATAAAACAGCCATTTGAAAGGTTATGTTTTAATAATAGTTCAGAATCTATAAATTCAACCGTACCGGTTAGAATAAAATAAATATTGTTCTGGTCGCTATTCAATTTGTTTATGATACTTCCTGGGTTAAAGGAAACGATTGGTGCATTGAGTAATATTCTTAATTGAGAAAAAGGGACTTCGGGAAAATGAACCTGCAATAATCGTGATGCTTGCTTGCTAAGATATTTCTGATTTGATGGAATTAATACGTCTTCTGCACCAAATGATCGACTGGAACCAATTTCTTTTTGGGCTCCATTTAATTCATGTGAGGTATGCGCCAGAATAATATTTTCTGATTGGTCATCTTTAAAGTCATTGGCGTTACCATGGATCATACCACCGCCAATATCAAGCTTTTTAATCGTTACTGGCTCAAGATAATTGTTTTTAACCTGTTCATAAATATGGCTGAGATCTTTCTTTTCGGCCATATTTTTTAATTTTTCTAAGTCAATAATATCCGCGTAATGAGCATAAGTTTTGTAGCCAGTTTCAGCTAAGGAACGAAAGATAAAAATATTGGTTTCGACAGGGTGAGGCGAAAATAGTGGTTTAACTTCTAAACCTTCAATGTCATTCCATTGATCAAACTCTAAATCAAAGACTTCAAAGTATTGTTCAAATTTTTGTTCATCGATTGATAATAAGGCAGATAACTTTTTAGTAACCGATTTTCTGACTAATGTCGTCGCATAATATTTTATGCGGTGATCAGATTGAATCAAGGTTGGTAATCCAGCAAAATGATCGTCATGAGCATGGGTTTGGAAAATACCTTGTATTTCACTGATGTCGATACTTAATGCACGTAGAGTATTGATAATACCTGGACCGGTATCAATCAGGTAAACCTTTCCGAGGTACACAATAATACTTCCCATTGATGGACGATTTGGATCCCAGCCGTCACCTTCACCGCAGTGAACAATAGAAAAATATTCGCGAGAAATACTATGAAACTCAAGAGTATAGGGCGATTCATAGCTTTCATAATTTTGTAGATTTAAATCAACAATAACGGATTTGTTTTTAAATTCAAATTTGAAAATATTCAGAGCAAGGCGAGTCGCATAGACGCCATCTCTTATTTCAATACGATCTTTATCAATAATTCGGTGATCAAGTAGTTTTTCAATTGGCTTAAATTCACCAAATGAAAATTCATGTTTGATCTTCATCATATCTTCAGCTAATGTGCGTTCAATGCCAGCATCCATAATTTCTTCAAGACTATCGAGGCCATAATTACCACGATAAATGTATTTCATTTGCGCATTTACTTGCTCTTCGCTACCTATAATTAAAGGCTTTTTACCCGTATTATTAGGATGATTAGGGATTAGCATGCCCTGTAAATAAAACATTTGAAGAACAGGAAACTCTGCTAAATTCGAGAAAAAACCATTTTGAACAGACGTGTCTGATAATAAAATGCAATTTGGCCCTGTTTCAAAAGACACATTCTCTTTATTAGCAATAGAGATGAGATCCTTTTTCTTTAATAATTTAACTACATCTGCGGGACAGCCACATAATATAAATAGATCGACTTCGGGAATTTGCAGCCAATAAACACCATTGGTTATTTTAATTTTATGTAAATTTTTTATCGCATTTTGTAATTTATCTTTAACCGATTCTAATTCCAGGTTATTTTCTTGCGCTTGTTTTTCCAGCGAATTATTAATTTCTGTTAATTCTCGTCTGGATTGATACATTTTGATTTGAGTTTTAACCCGGGTAATTAATTCTTCGGGGTTAAATGGTTTAGTAACATAGTCTTGAGCGCCAAGCTTAAGACCTTTATTAATGCTATCTTGATTATCTTCTGAAGTAAGAAAAATAATCGGTACATCAATGAGCTTTTTATTTTCTCTGATACGTCTACAAACTTCAAAACCATCAATTCCGGGCATAACAATATCCAGAAGAATTAGGTCAAATGTTTTATTTTCTAATATGGTGAGAGCTTCTTCGCCATTGGCCGCAGTTGCCAGGTTAGTAAAGTTGTTTTCTTTTAAAATATTGGTGACTAAAGCCAGAATAGTCTGAGTATCTTCAACAATAAGGATAGAAGTATTATTATTTGACATAGTCATCGTTATCAAAATGGAGCAACTAAGTTATA
>JADGAU010000243.1 GCA_015231865.1 Gammaproteobacteria bacterium
CTAAAAATGGTATCGATTCCAATCCTGTTTTACCAGGTGAAACTTTCAATTTAAATCAACCAGGAATGGCTAGAGAAATATCATTGCCAGTTGATGATAATCATTATAAATCACCACTGGTTGAATCTTATCGATTATTACAAGGGGTTTTACATAATCCGGATAAAGATCGAAGAACGACTGAAGGTGTCTTTCATATAGTAGAGGGTGGCTTGCCAATTCCTTTTGATAAAATTGCAGTACCGGTTAACACCTATGAAAAATTATTACAGCAGGCATTAACGCCTCCTAAAGAGCTGATGACTTTGCCTCTAACGAGCAAACAAAAAGATCCTGTTAAACTCTGGGTTTCCTTATTGCTTCGACCAGTTGTACGACCATCTGTAGCAGATGTGTTGCCAGAGAAATCTATGGAAGTACGCTTCTTTGCTCCCGGTAGCTTAGTTTCAAATCTGGATTTTGTGGAATCTATTTTTGGTAATGCCGGCGACCCTTATTTACCAGAACATGATGCTGCCCTGGATATCCATCACTGGACCGGGACTACGGGGTGTATTATTTTAGCGCCTCACTTAATTAATTTAACCAAAGTAGAATTAGGCTTACCTCATTATGATGACGCAACAGAACGTCAGCGAAAAGATGGCATGTGCTACAAAGATAAAAGTGACAAATATAACAATGGCAGCGCTTTTAAAGTTGTTTGTAGAGATAAAGATGGCGTCATTGTCACCATTATTGCAGATAACTATTTTGGTTATAGTAAAAAAGAAATAAAGTCTCAAATCAGTTATTCGGCCAATATTTTTGGTGGATGTGAGGAGGAACATGCCGGTGGTGCGATTGCCTATCCACGTTTTAATTTAGGCCAGATATATATACCTCAGGATAAAGATTTATCGCCAGATAGAACATTTAAACACTTGACTGAAGCACTTAAAGGCAAAATTGAGGTTTATCCAGAAGGCTATGCTAAAGATAAAAAACATTCAGATATCATCTATGTGAGTGAAAAAGCAGAATTTGATATGCAAAAACTTTCCATTAGCTGGAAAGATTCAGAAAACATAAAACAGAAGTTAACATTATTACCAGAGCATAGTTATGTCTATCCCAGTGGTTTTAGTATACATATGGAGCGTCACCCCCATGCACCAAGTTGGCGCTTGATTGGTACTTTGGGAGAAGGTACATTTTGTCATAAACCCAGTACGGTATCGGGTGGTGGAAAATCTGAAATTTCAAAATCCATTCAGGATTTAATGATTTCAGGACCAATATTTATTGGTAATCTAGAGCAAGATCTGGACTATGTTGATAAGATTTTCAATTATGATTTTTCTCAGCGCTTTCTAGATCCATTAACCATTGATGGTCGAAGTCTATTAAGCCCATACCGTAGTCTGGGATCAACAATCAAATTGCTAACGCCTTCAAATGCCGATTATACAGAACAATATAACCAGTGGTTATCTGAAATACCTCCTAATATATTGGCTTTAGTTTATATGATTAAACGTTTTTATAAGCAGGAATGGGGCACAAACTGGCGCCAGCATTTTTCTGTTGATGAAGTAAATGGCCATGCAGCCCATGAATTAAAATATAAAGGTAGAAACCTTCAAGCCAGTTATTTAAGAGTGGGTAGCCGCAGTGACGGTACCTGGCGTTTATTTAAGTTAAGACAGGATTTTGTGGCCGCAGCTAAATTACAAACAGAAGACGATATTTCAGCTTCTACTGTAGTGCCATCGCATTATCTTAGTGGTTTAAATCCACAATACAGCGACCATAGCGTAAAACTAGTTAAAAACTGTGAATCAAGGTTGTTTCAAAGACCTGATGATGCCATTCATCGTGGTATGGATAAACAGGCAGAAAAAGACTTATCTTCTAAAAATAACTTTATCTCTAATTTTCAACCGCTGAAACCATCAGATGCCAGAGATCTGATGAATGATGTGATTAACTTTGAAGAATTTACCAAACCGATGCGAAAATTAGTGAGAAAAGCAGCACTTATGGATGAAAAGTCTTATTTTGTCTCTTCTGCTCACCCGCGCCTGGTAAATGGTAAACCTAGTCCAAATGTCAGATACCTCCAAAAAAGACCCGATCTAGCTGATCCCAAGCCTCAATATCTAGCTAAAGTCTGTACCCGACTTTCCCGTGGTTTATCTCGTGAACAGAGCGTTTATTTCCCTGTCAATGCGGTATTGCAGGGGCGCAGAAATAATCCGGCAGATAGAAAAAATAAAATACGACCATTGGCGGTTTATAACCCGATTCATTATCAGGAATTACCCGAGTTATTTATGGATCTTATCAGTAGTTTGACAGGTAAATCGCCGTCAACGACTGGTGCAGGATCTGAAGGGGCATTAACTAAAGGTCCATTTAATGCACTATCAACCACTGCTGATTTAAATACAGCCTTAGTCACTTTCATCTTATGTGGACACGCCGGCTTTTCTACTGCTGCCGGCTATATTGGACATAAAAGAAAAATTGATCATGATATTAGTATGCTAATCCCTGAAATATGGTGTCGAATACCCGTTGAAGAAAGAACGCCGGAGTATTTAATAGAATCTAATTGTTTTGAAAAAATGGAAGACTTTGAACACAATGGTGAAAAAGTTCATGCCAGTCGTTTAGGTTATCGAATGACAGAAAAGTTTGTTCATAATTATTTTGGTAAAATTTTTGACCGCCCGATGATTGTGATTGATGAAAATATGTTAAAACCTGAGATTCAGGACTTAGAAGACTATATTGATGGTATTAAAAATATTGTCGAAGCTCATCAAAAAGTGGCTCTTAATTATTTTGCTGATGGAACAATTCATGATGCCTGTCCTCCTTTAAAAGCGCTGCTGTCAATCATGGCCTATGGTAAATATGAAGGACTCAGTTTACAAAGTCCTGAATTTAGAGAATTATTTACCAGAAATAATTTATTAAAAAGTGACTGGTATCAGGAAAGATTAAAAATTAAGCAGGAACGAGACGAGCAATTATGGCAATTAAATCATAATTACCTGAAAGATAAATTAAATAAGACTCCGGAAAGTGACACAAAAATTAGAAACCAATTAGAGCAACAATTAAAAGAAGCCCATAAGATGATTAATAATGTTAAAGATGAATCTTATTTTCAACGATTACAAGGTACTTTAGGGGCAGATTGGATTCATAGAGGATAAGTATAAAGTTGGCAGTTGGCAGTTGGCAGTTGGCAGTTGGCAGTTGGCAGTTGGCAGTTGGCAGAAAATTTTGTTATT
>JADGAU010000244.1 GCA_015231865.1 Gammaproteobacteria bacterium
ATTCTACAGCCTTAATTGTTGATACATTTCCAAC
Source organism: Gammaproteobacteria bacterium (assembly GCA_015231865.1). Classification (GTDB taxonomy): domain Bacteria; phylum Pseudomonadota; class Gammaproteobacteria; order GRL18; family GRL18; genus JADGAU01. The sequence continues at coordinate 35 of JADGAU010000244.1, forward strand.
ATCAATCTTTTGGTTAGCTTCCGCGTCATTAATTGATAAATTTTTAAAATCAAGAACTAAACGTGCCGGGTTGTCTATCGTGAATATCGTTGGATTAGGAGCTTTATTATTGAATTGCATTTTAATTTGCAATTTATCTCCAGGCATTGAAGAAAAATCAATTTTATCTAAAGTATTCGCAGCATAAGCAAAATTAATAGTCACTATACAGAACAAAAAATAAATAAAGTAAGCTTTTGATATTTTATATAACCATTTAATTTTCGTATTATGATTCATTGATTCTGTGCTCTTTAATTTAAATTAAAAAAAATAATCACTATTGTTATTTAGATTCAGATATTGCCATTCCAGCTTTGCGCTGTGTCCACCCATTTCCATCAGGGATTAGCTCATTAATTTCAATTGAACTATTATCTTCAGCCAAGGCGATAATTTGTCCATTATTCAAACCTAAATAGTTGCCAACTTTTAGACGATGTAATAAGCCATCCGGATCTTTAATGAGTACCCAGGTTGTTTCATTTTGTTGTAGCGACCCCATCATTCTTAAGCTGTCCAAAGAATAACTTTCTAAAGGCTCTTTTATCCTATTTGCATCAGGTCTTGGTCCCGAATAAGAACGTTTCGTTGCAACTTCGACATCAACTACGGGTAAAAAAGGATCACGAATTTCAAGACCTCCATAGGTAAACATTTTAGCTTGAACAAACTCTGGTAATGGGTCTATTTTACCTGGTTTTTCAGCTTTAACTTTATTTACATATTGAATTAAATCATTATTATCATAATTAGAACATGATGATATTAATAAACTAATACTTAATACTAGAATTGTTCTTAAAGAAACTGATAATTTATTATTTGTTTTTTTCATTTGTCTTCTAGGTATCGATAAGTTTTAGCCAATAAAGTGATATTCAATTGTTGTGTTTCCATTCCTGAACCGACATTTTTACTTGCCTTTGCTTTGTTAGGAGACATCGCTACATCATGGATGGTCACAATTCTAGGCAAGGCAGCAATTTCACTTACAAAACCACCAAATTGATGATAGTTACCTGTAACTTTAATAGATATAGGAAGCTCAGCATAGAACTCTCTTCTAACTTCACCCCCAGGCTTAAATAATGAGAACTCCAAACCATTACTCAATCCTGTTTGAGAAACCTCAACTAATAGATCTGCAACTTCAGTTTGTTTAGGTAATTGTTTTAACATGGTCCCAAAGCGTTTTTCCATCTCTGCCATTTGCAGTTTGTAAGGTTCCAGATTTTTTGCCTGTTGCTGCTTAGATTTAAATTCAGTCTTAAGTTTTGCTTCTTGTGCTTGAATTGTATCAAATTGTTTTAAATGATCTTTTGTGAAAAACCAATACATTCCACCAACGACAAGAACAAAAGCAAGTATGCATGCAACTATCATATATAATGCAGGCCATCTACCTATATCTTCAAAATCTATGTCATTTAAATCCATTCTATGTTTTCCAAAATATCATTAACGTTTTCCCAAATATCAATAACAATCAAACTACTATTTATCTTCTTCGCCAACTTTTGTCACTATCTGCTTAGCTTCAAGCGTAAACGTGCTGAATTTAGCCCCAGCGTCCCCTCGTTTTCCATTCGATTGAATCACTTTTAAGTTTGGAGACTTTATCCATTGAGAACGGTCAATATTTCTCATAAATGCAGACACCCTGGCATTTGATTGCGCAACACCTTTAAATGATTGATCCTGTTTTTTTTGTTGGTAATTCGTGATATGCACGCCATCAGGTAGCACTTTAACAAGTTCATCCAGTAAACGAACACTATCAGAACGAGTTGATTGGAACTTTTGAATAACCCTCATTCTATCTAATAAGGCACGTTTTTTCTTTTTAATTTCTTTAATTTCAGCAATGGCTTTATCGACAGCCTTAATCTCTTTTTGCAAGTGCTGATTGCGAAATTGCTGATTGGAAATCATACTATCTATTTGTAATTTAACCAGAAAGAAAACCCCTAAGGCACATGCAATGGCGACGACTATACCAATATAAAAGTTTTTCTCTCTTTCTTTCCTTAGTTCTTCGCGCCATGGAAGTAAATTAATACGAGCCATTAATCAAAACTCCTTAATGCCAGTCCACAAGCAATCATCATTGCAGGCGCATCATTACTCAATACCTGAGCTTTAATTTTTGAAGATAAAGACATATTTGAAAAAGGGTTGGCAATCATTGTACTAACACTTAATCTTTCCTCTATCATTTTATCAATATTGTCTATCGAGGCACTACCACCAGCTAAGACAATATAGTCAACTTCATTGTATTGTGTAGCTGCAAAGAAAAATTGTAGAGAACGATTGACTTCTTGAGTAATCGCTTCCATGAAAGGTTCTAAAACTTCAGTTAAGTAAGTATCAGGCAAGCCTCCCTGTTTTTTTGCCATCCCTGCTTCTTCATAGGAAAGACCATATCTACGTTGAATCTCTTCAGTTAGTTGCTTACCGCCAAATACAGCTTCTCTCATGTAAACAGTTTTTAAATTATGTACAACACTTAACGTGGTCATCGTCGCACCAACATCAAAAATTGCAACTGTTTGGTTTTCACCTTTATTTGGTAATTGTGACGCTAACAAAGCAACAGCGCTTTCCATTGCATAGGCTTCAATATCAACAACTTTAGTTGTTAAACCAGCAACATCCATAGCATCTACACGGATATCAACATCTTCTGTTCTTGATGCAGCAAGCAGCACATCATTCATTTCCTCATTTTCCGCATTTACGCCAATAACTTCAAAATCTAAATTTACTTCATCAAGCGAATAGGGGATGTATTGATCTGCTTCAACCATAACCTGGCTTTCAAGCTCGTCTTCTGATAATTCTTGAGACATTTGAATGATTTTGGTAATAACTGCTGAGCCAGATACAGCTACAGCAACATTTTTAATCTTAGAACCAGAGCGGCCATAAGCTTGCTTTACTGCCTGACCAACAGCCTCGACATCAGCTATATTCTTCTCAACAACAGAATTACTTGGTAACCCAGCAACAGCGTACGATTCAACTCGATACTCATCACCTTTTTTTGATAACTCAATCATTTTTACAGCTGAAGAACTTACATCAACACCGATTAATGTTTGAGTCTTTTTAGTAAACATTTCTAGTAATTTCAATTCAGCTACCTATCATAATGTTCTGACCATAATGTTCTAATAATGTTTATGTATTATAAAAATATTTATT
>JADGAU010000245.1 GCA_015231865.1 Gammaproteobacteria bacterium
TTATCATTAATTCCGTTGACAGTTGACAGTTGACAGTTGACAGTTGACAGTTGACAGTTGACAGTTGACAGTTTAATAATAGCTTGACATAGAACTATTTCCCAACAAAATTTTCTGACCACTGACCACTGACCACTGACCACTGACCACTGACCACTGACCACTGACCACTAAATTCCTATTTCAACAAATAAATTATCCCGACAATAGCGGCAATAATCACAAATAACTCAATAACAATAATCATCTACAGATACGGTGCTTTATTTATATTGTCTAAGATACCACCATTCAAAGAAACGTTTGACCCAGTGAAAGAAAGTCATACTTGGCAGCATTATGCTCTTTTGTTCTGTTCTGTATACCAGCATACCCTTATCCTGACTATCAACAATACACATAAGCTCAACTTTAAATGTATCCTTAGGCTCCTGACCATTAAATTCAGCCAGTAAATTTTTTACCGCTGTTGCAGCTTGTAAATCTGCCATATGTGCTTGCTTGGGTAACCAGGCGGGGCCTGGGAAACTACCAGAATCACCAGCAACATAAACATATTTAAAATCTGCTACCTGACATTTTTGATTAGACTGAATCAAACCACCTTCTGATCTAGGTAGTTTAGAATTATCAAACCATTGGTTACCCGTCATACCGGGCATAAAAATAATTAAATCCGCATCAAATTTATCTTTCTCGGTTTCTACCGATGACTCGCTAAATTGTTTTAATTTACCGCCTAAATAAGTTTTAATATCACGTTTGGCCATTTCATCTAAAAGACCTTTAACTGCCTTGGGTCCTAAACGTTGCCCCGGAGATTCCGCAGGTGTAAAAAAAGAAAGAGTAAACTTGTCACGTCTCCCCTCTTTTCTTAATTGCCTGTCAATACCGAATAAAAACTCAAACATGGGGCCACCGCGCATAGCACTGGGTTCTTTAGGATTGCCAGCAAAACCAAAGGCAATATTACCGCCATCCATGGCCTTTAATCGATCTCGAATTTTGACACTGGCATCAACACCTTCACAAGGCGTAATAGCATGCTCAATACCGGGTAATTTTTTAAGAAAGCGACCACCGGAACAAATAATTAAGGCATCGTTTTCCAGATCACCATTATCTGTCTGTAAAGTACGACCATCATCACTCAAACCAGTAGCCAGGCCTTGATGAAAATTAACATTCATACGCCTAAAAAAATTATCTAGCGGGACAGTGACATCTTCTGGTTTTCTAAGGCCGGATGGGATCCAGATAGTGCTGGGTAAATATTGCAATTCAGGTTTTGGACTGACTACTGTAATTTCTACATCCGCATTTTCACTTCTTAAAGTTTTAACTGCTGTTAAAGCAGCAAAACCACTACCAACAATTGTAATTCTCTTCATTTTATTCCTTTTAAAAGCTTTATCTTTTTATCTTTTTATCTTGTGACTGTCTGCTATAAACTAATGGCTGTCAACCCAAAGTTAAAATGTCCGGTTTTGTTATTCTTGCCCCCTCAGGGAACTTAATTTATTTTATATAATTTTCGTGCTGAGCATTCTGGAGTCTTTACTATCACCGACAATCATCATTGTCTTACTACTCTCGTTCATTAACCATTCCTTTAAAAATAAAGTCTTAATTAAGGTAAAATAATTATAGATCACTTGGCAATGGATACCTAACAAATTTAGAAAGGTTTTAAACTTTACTGAAAGCATTAAAATCTCTTAATTTTAAGTAAAATGTAAACTAGTTTAGGCTTTAAAGTCTTTGTAAATTATTACAAAACAGTCTAAACTACGGCATCAGACTCAATCAAGGCTGAATTTGTTAATCATCAAGGATATTAAAATGACTATTGAAAAAGCAATTTTAGTTCTAGCGGGAAGCGTTGTTATGATTTCTGCACTACTATCAAAATACCATGATCCATTATGGATTTGGCTAACTATTTTTGTTGGCTTTAATTTGCTACAAAGTGCATTTACTGGTTTTTGTCCACCTGCTATTTTAATGAAAAAAATGGGCATGAAATCTGACAAAGATTCAGCCTAATCGTAGAAACAATTTATCACCGCCCTATATCAACATCAAACAGGATAAAGTATGAAATCTTATAAAACGATAACGCCCAAGTTAAAAACACCCAAAACAGGTTTTCTAAAAAAAGTTTCTGGTATAACTGATAAAGGATATTTATTTTTTATTTCTGCATTGGCCATTGGCGGAACAATTTATATTTATCAGGATATGTCTAAAGTATCTGCCGATGCACCGGCTAGTGTTCCTGCTGTTGAAATTAAAGTCCATGATACAGCTAGTAAGCTAGCCCCAATTGAAACCGTAAAAGTTGCTGTACCTAAAGCAAAAGTGGAGACCCAAGAAAAAGTTGAAGAAACAACCACTGTAAATATTGAAACAACTACTGCAAGTGCTGAAACAGCAACTGCAACCGAAGTAGAAAAAAAACAAGTACCTACAGAATCAATAAGCCCGACTCCTGCAGTTGTTTCAACAAAAGCTGAGCCAGTAAAAATTGAAGAGCCAACTAAAGCTATAGTAGCAATAGAAACTGAAGCACCTGAAGTGGCTGCAGAAGTGCCTACAACTGTGGCAACTGAAGTCCCTAAAGCGCCAGTAAATGAAACAAACCATATGTTAGCACCCGCCCAACATATGACAAATATTGTACCAATGCCTGTAGCTATGAAAAATGATATGCAACATCATTTTTCACAAATGCATAGAAATATGCCTGAGCAAGTTCGCAGAGAAATACCTCAACAAATTCAACAACAACGCGACAACGCAGAGTCATACAATCAGAACAATTACAGGCATGAACAAATACGCAATGAGCAAATGCCTTCAATGTATGATGATATGAGAAGTCAGGCCCGGGATATGCACCAGCAAATGCAGGATGATTACTATGCAAGACCCAGACCTCCAATGCCCCAATTTGAACAGCCCCGATTTGAACAGCCCCGGTTTGAACAGCCTCAAGTTCATTATCAGGATGAAAGACAAAGGTATGCACCGCCAATGTATCGTCAACCAATGCCGTGGCCAGCTGCACCAGAAAACCCATATCAACGTTAATATAGATATTATTTAATCGCTTTGTAAGACTTTGTGCTATAACAGTGCAAAGTCTTTTTTTATTTACTAGGACCTGTTGAGCTTTCAGATGTTAGACTGATTTTTAGTAAATTTTTATGATATCAAGGCACTTTTTACGTATCAATGCATTCCATTGGT
>JADGAU010000246.1 GCA_015231865.1 Gammaproteobacteria bacterium
CACCTCATCAAGCATACAAAACGGTGCTGGATTTAAAGAAAAAATGGCAAAAACCAAAGCCACGGCAGTCATTGCTTTCTCACCACCGGAAAGTAAATGGATACTATTATTACGTTTACCAGGAGGCTGTGCCATAATAGTGACACCTGTACTTAATAAATCTTCACCTGTTAAATCAAGATAAGCCCGTCCGCCACCAAATAATTTAGGAAATAGTTCCTGTAATTTGCTATTCACCTTTTCATAAGTGTCTTTAAATCGCGAACGTGTTTCACGATCAATTTTAGCAATTGCCTTTTCTAATGTTTCAAGCGCTTCTAATAAATCTGCATTTTGCTTATCTAAAAAAAGCTTCCGTTCTGATTGTTCATTATATTCATCAATTGCAGCTAAATTGATATTACCTAGATTTTTAATCTTTTGTTCAAGCTCTGACAAGCTATTAACCCAATCAGACTCTGCTGCTTCGTTTGGGATTTGTAGAAACAACTGCTGCAAAGTGAAGTCAGTTTCATTGACAAGGCTTAACTGATTTTCCTGCTTGATTAATAGTTCCTGATATAAAAGTCTGGATTTTTCTAATAAACTTCTTAAGTCGTTTATTTCATGCTCATTTCTTAACCTTTCTTTATCAAGATTTCTAATAGTATTTTCAATATCTTCAACTTTTACACGTGTATCTGAAAGAGCTGTGCTTATTTTAGTTTTCTCAATTAAATTTTTCTGAAGTTCTACATTGAGTGCTTCACAAGGATTATCCGCTTTTTCAATCGCTGCTTTTAAATCATTAAAACGAGCTTGCTGTCGTTGCTGTTGCTGATTTAATCGCTACACATCTTTTTGCATGGCTCGGTAGTCACTTTGTAAACGGTTAAATTTAATTTCATGCTGATGTTTTTCATCTTGAACAATTTTATTTTGCTGTCTAGTCTCTTCAACTCGAAACCTTAATAAATCTTTTTGTAAAGATAAGCTGTCTTTTTCTTTAGACTGTAATTCCAATTTTTCTAAAGCATCATGTAGTTTTTGAGTTGATATTTTTTCTTTTTCCTGAGCTGTTCGGCGTTGTTGAACAATTTCATCCAGTTCATTCTTAATGCGACTAACACGCTGCTGTGTCTGTTCAATAAACAATTGTTTACTATGTAAAATATTATTTTTTTGATTATAATTTTTTTGCTGCTCCCGAATCACTGTTGCTAATTCATTTTCTTTTTCATTTAATGTTTGCTGAATTTTTTTTTGCTCTATTAATATTTCTTCTTTTTCAGTAATATTTTGGATTAGTTCACCGATTTCAATGGTAATGGACTTAAGCTGTTTTTCACGATCGATCATGCCATGTTGTTGCTGGTTTGCTTGTTGTGTTTTCACCCAGTTTTGCCCAAGAACATAACCATCTTTTGTTAAGATACTTTGATGTGACAGTAAATCAGTTTGCAAAGCTCTGGCTTGAGTTAGATTTTCCGTTACATAACAATGCTCAAGGAAACCAAGCTTATTGACATCCCCACTGACAACCGATGCTAAGGAAGTCAGTCCTTTAAAATGTGAAACTTCATCAGTAGTAATTGCAAAAGAACGATTAAGCAAACAACAGGATAATTTTTTGTCTGAAGTAGTTGGAAGTTTTTCAAGTGTTTGTCTATAGTCTTCCTGATTCAGAGTATAAGCCTGCAGATATTCTGAAAGAACGTATTCAACTAAGTGTTCATAATCTTGTTCGACTCGAATAGACTCAATCAGTTGTTTTTGTTCTAGTAAACCCGTTTCAATAAACCAATTTGAAGACTTATCACCTTCTTTATATAGAGAGTCTTTATGTAAAGCGGCTTTTTGCAGATGCTCCAGAGAGGATTGTTTACCAACCAGTTTTTGTTGCTGATGTCTTAATTCATGTAAATGTTTATTGGATTGCTGATATAAATCCTGGGATTGTTCATTTTGATTTTTTGTTTCATCCAGTATCTCCTGCTGCAGTGAAATTTGTTGAGATAATAATTCCAGCTCATCACTCAGTTCTTTAACTAAGTCCTTAGTTTCATCAAGAATCAATTCATCCAGTTCTTTATTTAACTTTTGATGTCGCTGATTAAATTGAATGATTGATTGTTCAATATGATTTAAAGTCGTACGTTCAACCTGAGCAATTTGGGAGGGCTCCTGCATGGTAAGCATTAATTCGTCCCATTGTTTTTGCCATTGACCTTGCTTTTGCTCTGCTTCTTTTAGATTTTCTTCACAGGATTTAAGTGCTTCTGATGCTAATTCAAACTGCGGTTTAAGGTTATCAATCTGGTGTAATAAAAATGCTAATTGCTGCTCACTTTTTTGTACATGAAGAGTGGTTTGTTGATAAGCATTTTCAGCATGCTTTAAATCTTGTAGCTGCTGTGCATCTTTCTCTATTTGATGAGAAATTGATGTTTCAAGTCGAGAGATTGATGATTCTAATTGATAATACTGACCTTGTATTTTATTAAACGTTTCTTGAGAAAATGATAAATTTTCTCTTGAAGCGTTGATTTGGTTGACTAATTTATCAGCTTCAAACTGATGCTTTTCTAATTCAGTTTCTTGCAGATTAATTAATATATGTTTTTCAGATGCTTTAGCCTCAATTTTTCGCCATCTTAAAGCATGAAGTTGTGCTTTTTTTAATCGCTCAATACGTTTTAGTTCCTGGTAGCGTTTTGCGGTTCTGGATTGTCGTTGCAGTCGGTTTAATTGTGTTTCCAGTTCATGACGAATATCATCCAGTCGCTCAATATTTTCACGACTATGTTTTATTCTGTTTTCTGTTTCTCGACGTCTTTCTTTATATTTAGAAATACCTGCCGCTTCTTCAATATAAATTCTAACATCTTCAGGCTTTGCCTCAATTAAACGGCTGATCATCCCCTGCTCAATAATTGAATAACTTCGCGGACCAAGGCCTGTGCCTAAAAATAAATCGGTAATATCTTTACGGCGACAGCGTGTTTTATTTAAAAAGAAATTCGATTGACCATCACGATTAAGAACTCGTTTGACCGAAACTTCATTATACTTTACATACTCACCTTGAAGTTTATTGGAAGTATTATCAAAAATAAGTTCAACACTGGCCTGCGCAACCGGTTTTCTGGAGGCTGAACCATTAAAAATTACATCTGTTAGTGACTCGCCTCTTAAATTTCTGGCCGAACTTTCACCCATAACCCATCGTACAGCATCAATCACATTTGATTT
>JADGAU010000247.1 GCA_015231865.1 Gammaproteobacteria bacterium
ATTTTCAAACACAGTTTCGGGATAGAACCAGTTCAATTGAATCTTTAATGGCTGTTATTCAGCCTTATCCTGATATTAAAGTAATTGCTTTTTTAGATGATAAACATCAGGAGAACTTTAAAAAAGTTAGTAGCAGGTTTCCTATTTACAAAACGCTAATTTTTCCTATTCAGGAAGCATTACTAGTTCAAACAATTAAACAAATTAAGGATCAACTACTCAAGGAGAATGTATGAGTCAGGTTGTTATTTATAGTACGGGCACATGTCCAATGTGTGAAAAAAGTAAAACATTATTAACTAAATGGGGGATCCCCTATGATGAAAAGAGGGTGGATCTTGACCGATCTGCTTTAAAAGAGATGTCACAAATCACCAATGGGGCTAGAACTGTGCCGCAAATTTGTATTGAAGGAAAATGGATTGGCAGTTTTACTGAATTAACCGAAATGCATATGGAAGATGAGCTAGATCATTTAATAAAAAGCGAATCATAAAATTAATTCAGAAATTTTTCCTTAAATTCATTGGCTGGTATAGGTCTTGAAAAAATATACCCTTGTCCAAAATCGCAATCCATGGCTTTAAGCATTGATAATTGTTGCTGAGTTTCAATTCCCTCAGCAATAACTTTAAAATTTAATTTATGAGCCATAACAATTATCGCTTCAATTAATGATTCCTCCTTTGAGCCTGGCTTAAGATTTCTGACAAAAGATTGATCGACTTTTAGATAATCGATATCAAATTCTTTTAGATAAGATAATGAAGAATAGCCCGTGCCAAAATCATCAATTGCAACCTCAACACCAGCGTTTCGATAATCAATTAATTTTTGATTCACCAGCTCCTGATCTTTAATTAGCATGTTTTCAGTTATTTCAACAATAATTGAAGCGCCCGTATCTTTAATATTTGATAAATCGTTTATCCAACTATGATATTTTGGATCCAGGTTCTTTAATTGTATTGGTGACAGATTAATACTAAGCTGAAAAGAATCTGGTAAATCTTTTGACCATGTTTCAATTTGTTTAAAAGCATCTTTAAAAATCCATTGTCCAATTTCACTGATAATTCCGGTTTCTTCGGCTATTGGGATGAAACTTCCAGGACTAATAATACCTTTATCGGGATGAAACCATCTAATTAATGATTCGGCTTTATAGACTTTATCATTATGCAGGTCAATGATGGGTTGATAGAATAATTGAAAATGATCATCCTTAATTGCCTGGTTTAAATCAGTTATCATTTGATTTCTGATCATTGCGCCATATTGAAGAGAAGGGGTGAAATATGTGTAGCGGTTTCTACCTTCACTTTTTGCAGCAGACATTGATTGATCTGCAAATTTTAGTAGATTATCAGCATTGTCTGCATCATTAGGATAATTTGAAATGCCAATACTGACGGTAACATGGAGGTTTTCTATGTCAAATTCATAAGGTTGGCTAATAGCATAGAGTAGTTTAGAAGCCACTTTATCAATATCTGCAACTTCATTAACACTGTGCAAAATTACGACGAATTCATCACCACCAATTCTAGCAACAATATCAGTTTCACGAATACTATTCAAAATTCGTTGAGTTACCATTATTAATAATTTATCAGCTTCGCTATGCCCTAAAATATCATTAATATATTTAAAATCATCAAGATTTAGAAATAACACCCACAATGGTTCATTTGTTCGATTAGCTAATGCAATTTGCTCATTTAAAATTTCCAGGAAAAATTTTCTATTGGGTAGGGACGTTAAAGAATCATAACGTTCTTGACGTTTAATTAATGCTTCATTTTCTTTAAGTTGGCTAATATCAAAAAAACTAACTACTGCTCCAGTTAATATGTCATTCTCTATAATTGGCAATGCGTTTAAATTGACTGGAAAACTACTACCATCTTTTTTAAAAAATAACTCTTCTCCAGCGTGTTTTTTCTTATTAGTAAGTACTTTATAGATTGGGCAGTCATTTTCAGAATAGGAATTTCCATTGGGTAGATGATGATGAATATAATCATGAATTTTATTCCCTATTAATTCATCTTGTTTAAATCCAAGCATAGAACTTGCCTGATTGTTAATAAAAGTACAATGTCCATGATGATCAATTCCAAATACCCCTTCAGCTAAACTTTGCAATAATAAGGAACGCATATTTAATTTTTCTGATTCGGTATCAGCATCTTCTCTTCTAATAATATTAATTGTCAAAAGTACACCACCAACCAAGCCAATTAGAATTAGAATAAAAACAGAAAATATCACTTTCTTCAGTGTTTTAAAGACAATTTGCTCTATATCATCAACATGTATATGAGATATTAAATGCCATGAATGGGCAAATTTATCAATGCTAGAATCTGACTTCATAGCCATATTCATGGAATGGTGCTGATGACTATGAGAAGTTGTAGAAACCTTCATAGTTAAATTATTTAAATTTCCAAGATAGGAATGATTAGTGTTTTTATTAGTCGAGTTTGCATTAAGCATTTGAATAGGTTGGACACGAATAAAGCTCCATAAACCTTTATCGTTTATAAATTGCCCAAATTTATTCTTGGAAATTTGTTCCCAGCTGTGAGGATATTTTAATTTTAAGTTTGAACTATTATGAATTGGGTAATTTTGATCAAAATCAAAATAAAGATAAGGATTAAAAAGCCAAAATCCCTGTTCATTAACTAAATAAAAATGTTGTATATTTTCTGATAAAGTAACTTTAATGTTATCAATCAAATGCCTGGTTTTAAAATTGAGTAATAGAATGCCTTTATTCTGGTCATTTGAATCATAAACTGGCATGGCTATACGAATGATTTGCTTATCATTAAGAGTAGACTTACTATTTTCATGCCCCAAATCTATGGGTGATACATATATTTGTCCATCGTCAAGAGTAATAACTTGCTTAAAATATTCACTATCAATCCTATTTTGAAGTTTATCATAGGGGACATTTTTGACGTTGCCATTATTGTAATTGATACGAATTTTTTCTAAGCCATTATTATCTATCCATACAATTTCATCGTATGTACGTTTATTATTAGAAAAACTTTCAAAATCATCGGCTAATAGTGAAATTAAATGCGGTGTTAAGTGTCCCTGAGAAATATGTACATTTAGTATATTTCTAAAATTCTTTAACTGGGAAAGGAAGAGTATATCAGAATAGACCTTTTCGAATTCT
>JADGAU010000248.1 GCA_015231865.1 Gammaproteobacteria bacterium
GGCGGAGTTAATAGTTATGAAGCAGAAGTGCTAAAGCAATTGCCTGAACATAATCTCGTACTACTGAAACTAGTCACTAATGACACTTTTCCTTCAGTTGTTTTGTCTGATGTTCCCGTTGTATCAACCAATGATATTTATGCTTTAGGTTATACAGAAAACGGAAAATTTATTATGCAGTCAGGGCAAAATTCAAAAAACAAAACCCAGTTAACAGTTGAAAAACAAACCTTAAACCATGTGATTCAAACCACGGCCGTTTTTACCTGGGAACAAAATGGCGGACCAATGGTTAATGATAAAGGCAGACTACTTGGAATTAACCTGGCTGTTAAAGATAGTGGTGGGAGTCTGCATGGCTTAATGATTCCTCTGAAAGTGGTCAAAAATCATATTCGAGATGTTGTGCCGATTAGTAAAAAGCCTAATGTGGTTAATAAAATTGATCAAACACAATTGCAAAACCAGGCAGCTAGTAATTCAGCTACTACTAATGCATTGAATAGCCCCCAAACTATGATAGATCAGCAGCCTGAAAGTCTGGCAGTTGCCTGGTGGGTAAAAGCTCGTCAACAGGTGGCAATGGCTAATAACCAACCAATGCAAAATAGCTTAAACCCATCAATGATGCAAAATGTTGCCTTTGCCGATCCTCAACATTCACCCACCAGGGCTTTATCATTTTTAGATGTTGGAAATCAGCATCCGCTTAAATTTGGTGCTTATGAGCTTAATGATTTGCTGGCTATGATGATACTAGGAATTATTGCCGGTATGATGGGCGTTGTGATGCCCTTAATGGGCGGTGTGTTTGTGATTGTCGCCATGTATGATGTGATGAACTATGACTTTTATTTAGCCCGCCCAGTTATTTATTTCAGTATGTTTTTTATTTATATGGTAATAGTCATTCGCTATCGCCTATCAAAAACAGCAGATCAACTTTTTTCTGAACATCCGATAATTATGCAACTACCGTGGATTATTCTGGGTACTATTCTTGGCTTTTTATTAGGCAATTTAATTCTTGATAGATATATCATTACCTTATTAAGCATTCTGGTGATGTTTTTATTAATTAATACATTTAAAGCAAATATAATTGAAAACTGGATAATCAGGCATCTTGATAGCATTGGAATAAAAGACAGGGCCCATGATCCAAGAATTTCTGACGAGCATCTGGAGAAAAAAGATGCCTATACTTTGTTAACCGAGAAAGATCATTTAAAACCTGATCATAATCAATGGTTACATCGGATTTTAGCTGCGTTTCCAGTGGCGTTTTCATCGGGATTATTTGCCATTTATACAGGGGCAATTAGTTTACAAGCTCATGTTAATGGCTTAAGCGAAGAAAAAGCCAGGGCAAATAGTGCGCAGCTTATTATGTTTGCTAGTTTAACCGGAGTCATTATTTCTACGCTTCATGGCATGGAGAACGAGCTGTTTAAGCCGGAAACTCCTTTACTGTTGGCAATGATACTAATACCGGCAACTTTTGGTGGTGTTTTTGTTGCCAATGAAGTATTGAAGTATGTTAAACGAGAACATTTAAAAATAACCCTGGGTGTTATTTTATTCTTCAGCACGATATTTATGCTCGCTGCAGCTTATAATGAAACGATTATCTAACATGTATTTAAACCTTCCAGCTATTAGTCTTTGTTGTACTCTTTTATTTTGGAGCTCATTAACTATTCCAGTGATTTCTATTGCAGATGAAGATCCTGTGCCGGAAAATAATAACCAGCAGGCTGGTGCACAAAATAATGCTAACAATGCAAATACTCAGAATGCTGTAAAAACTCCGGCTGTTGATGCCCAGGGAATAGATCAGCTGGCTCAGGAAAATATTATTCAAAAAGATAATAGGAATCTGCCAAAAGTAACTAAGGCGCCTAAAATTTTGCCGGAAAAACAAAATAAAAACATTGGTGAAGTTATTTTGTCATTGCCAAATAAGAACTATATGTCTAAAGATATAAAATGGTATGAATGTCACTGGCAAGGCATGGATACTATGGAACTGGATTCTGAGTTAAAGAAAAAACTAAATTATCCAGCGAATACAAAAGGTATCTTTGTTATTGAAGTGACTCTCAATGCTGCTTACTCCGGTATCCTTGCGGGTGATGTTGTTAGCAAAGTTGATGATATGAAAGTGACAGATTTAAAATCATTTCAAATGGCTACCCGTCGAATACAAAATAAATCCAGTACTTCAGTGACTATTTTAAGAAAGCAGGAAACCGCCAGTAAAAAAGTTATTATGAAAAAAATGGTTTTCACGCTATTGGATAAAAATAATATGAGCTTAGGTTTTGCACAGGCAGAAGCGGCCCCTATGATTTCTCCGGGAGATACCAGACCTCATCCTTATCGTGGTAAATGTACCAACTGCCATGCTGTTGGTGAAGGCTTTCAATTAGCCGTTGATCCTGATTTGATTACTTTACCACCACCTATTATTAGTGGTCGTAAAGCCAGAACACACGAATCTCCTCATGAAGACAGAGGCAAATGCCCGATTTGTCATCAGATTAATAAGCGCATGACAACAGGGACTGTATTAGGCCCAGAAGTAAATAGCTTACCAATGCTCAATCAAATGATTAGGTAAAAAAAATGGCAACGAATAATAATTTTTTTGGTAATAATATTAGCGAAGAGATGCAGCAGAGACAGGCTCAGCGTGTTAAGCAAAGCCAGAAATTACTGAAAAAACTTTATCATGATGAACTTAACCCTGCTTATTCAGCCCCGGTTGTTAAAGGCTTAAAAGTAATTGTTGTTGTTTCTATCATAACAATTATGGTGTTTTCCAGTCTGGTTACCCTGAAATATAATAATTTTATTTTTATGCAGGAAGAAGTGAATGCCAAGAAAAGTATGCTGGAAGCTGCTATTCAGAGGCGACATAATTTATTTGGGAATTTAGCTCAGTTAACTATGAACCATGCGGTTTTAGAAGACATTGTATTTACCCATGTTGCTGATAGTCGTAAAGAATTTGTTGATAAGCTCAACCTTAATGAAGAACAAAAAAATAAATTATTAAATATTAATGATAATCCAGCTAAAGAAATATCACCAATGGAAGGTATTGTCAGTGCTTTATCTGCCAGTGGACAGTCACCACTTGGGCAAATGTTTGCCTTAGCCGAACAATTTCCCGATATTAAAT
>JADGAU010000249.1 GCA_015231865.1 Gammaproteobacteria bacterium
CTTGAGTTACTTTAGCAGTACCATGTACCACGACCCAATGCTCGGCTCGATGATGGTGCATTTGAAGTGATAAACTAGAACCCGGGGTAACAATAATTCGCTTAACTTTAAATCTTAGCTGTTCCACTAAGGTCTCATAACTGCCCCAGGGACGAAATACCTGCTGATGCAATAATACTTCTTCACGTTTTTGCTCTTTTAATTTTTCAACAATTTGTTTTACTGATTGTGCGTGTGACTTATCTGCCACTAATACCGCATCAGCAGTTTCAACAATAACACAATTATCGATACCAACTGCTGCGACCAGTTTTTCATCTGCATGAATATAAGTATTAGATACTTGCTCGGTTAGAATATCGCCACTTAAAAAATTACCCTGTTCATCTTTAATAGATACATCCCATAACGAATCCCATGCGCCAACATCACTCCATCCAGCATCCAATGGAATTACGACTGCATGTTCAGTTTTTTCCATCACAGCATAGTCGATTGAATCTGATGGTGAAGCTAAAAAGCTGTCTTTATCTAAACGAATAAAATCATTATCTTTCTTAGCTTTGTCTATTGCCGCTTTAGTGTGTGCATAAATATCATTTTGTAAACTTTCAAGTTCAGAAAGAAATGATGAGCAACGAAACATAAACATACCGCTATTCCATAAATAATCACCGCTATCAAGGTAGGATTGAGCAACATTACTATCAGGTTTCTCAACAAATGCCGCTACTTGATAACTATTTTCAGTAATTGATTTACCTTGTCGAATATAGCCATATCCTGTTTCTGGACGATTAGGAACTATACCAAATGTGACTAATTTACCTTCAGATGCCAATTCACAACCAATTCCTATCGCCTGATGAAACTGACTTATATCTGAAATTACATGATCCGCCGGCAAAATCAACATAATTGGATCGCAGTTATTATGGCTGAGTAAATCCAACGCAGCTACAGCAATTGCTGGTGCTGTGTTTCTCCCTTTTGGTTCCAGGATAATACTGGCATTTTCAATCCCCATATTTCTTAATTGTTCGGCAACTAAAAAGCGATGGGCTTCATTACAAACGACAACTGAAGTATCTAAATCAGCAACACCTTTAAGTCTTGATAAAGTCTCTTGAAGCATCGACTGATCAGAGATAAGTTTCTGGAACTGTTTTGGATTTAATTCTCTAGATAATGGCCAGAGTCTAGATCCAGTTCCACCTGATAAAACGATTGGAACTATATTTTCTTTTGTCATAACAATAACTTCTCTACGCTTCAATTAATTTTTGAATTCTGACAAATTTCGCTTTAACTTCGGAAACTTTATCTTTTACTTTATCGTTATTAACCACAGTAAACATGGCTTCCGGATCAATCAAAGAAACACTTATTTGATTGTCAGCAACTTCTCTAATTACTACATTACAAGGCAATAATAAGCCAACATCAGGTTCGATATTTAATACATCATTGGCTATTTTGGGATTACAGGCACCAAGAATTTTATAAGGTGCTCTATCAATATTTATTTTATTTTTTAATGTTGCTTGCACATCAATTTCTGTTAAAACACCAAAACCTTCTGTTTTTAATGCTTCTATTGTTTTTTGTTCTGCTTCCTGCATCGTGCCTTTAATAATTACTTCCATTCCGTACATTGTTATTTCCTTATTTATTGGTTAAATTCTTCAGACCTTCACTAACTTCCGTTGTTTCCGCAGCTTCAACTTCAGCTTCCTGTTCTTCTTCGGGTTCTTCAATTGCTTCCAGGCTTAAACCATCAAGAGCAGATTTTTTCTTTGGCTTAGTTTCAGCTTCTTCAGCATCTGTCTCTGCTTCTTCTTCACCATCTTCACCCAATGTCGCTTTTAAGCGTAAGTTATTTTTAGAATCAGCATTTTTCATCGCCTCATCTAATGAAATACGCCCTTCCTGATAAAGTTTAAGTAAAGCGCCATCAAAAGTTTGCATTCCCTGAGCAGCACTCTTTTCCATAATTTCCTTAATAGCACTCACTTCACCCTGAGCAATTAAATCCTGAGTTCTTGGTGTACCAAGTAATATTTCAATAGCAGCCGCTCTTTTACCATCGACTGTTTTAACCAGACGTTGAGAAATAATACCACGCATATTCAATGATAAATCCTGCAATAATTGATTATGTCTCTCTTCGGGGAAGAAGTTGATAATTCTATCTAAAGCCTGATTAGCATTATTTGCATGTAAGGTTGAAACACATAGATGACCGGTTTCAGCAAATGCCAGTGCATGTTCCATGGTTTCCTGACTTCTGATCTCACCAATTAGAATCACATCCGGCGCCTGTCTAAGCGTATTTTCCAGTGCATCTTCATAACTATCGGTATCCACGCCCACTTCACGCTGATTAATAATACAGCCTTGATGTTTATGAACAAATTCCACAGGATCCTCGATAGTAATAATATGACCTTTTGAATTTCTATTACGATGATCAATCAAAGCAGCTAAAGAAGTTGATTTACCCGAACCTGTACCACCAACAAAAAGGATTAAGCCACGCTTCTCCATAATTAAATTCAGTAAGACTTCAGGTACACCTAAATCTTTTGCCTGTGGAATATCTGTTGTAATCGAGCGAATAACCATAGAAATATGACTACGTTGTTTAAAGATATTGACACGAAAACGACCTACACCTTCCTGAGAAATTGCCATATTCATTTCAGGCTTTCGTTCAAAATCAGCAATTTGCTCTTCATTCATCAGTTCATAAGCAATTTTTTTAGTTGCTGCAGCACTTAGAATCTGGTTGCTCATTTGTGTTAATTGACCATGTATTTTACAACTAATTGGCGCACCTGCACTGACATATATGTCAGAACCATCCATTTCCACCATTTTTTTTAAGAAATCCATAAAAGCCATATCAGTCAATCCCCCTTAGTTCATTATTGTACTATGGCACTCAAGTCCTGTGCTTGCTTGTTTTCTGCAGTAAAAACTGTCTGAGCTTATTCCATTTACAAAAATTTTCAGACAGGTGTAAGTTTTAAATTGTCAAAATAGTAACATAAAAATAACAAAGCGACTTGTTTACCAAAAAAAGTTACGTAAGAAAACAAGTAAGCATAGGACACATCCTCATATATCTAGTATAATTCGAACCCTATTATAAATTCTATGAAAAAATCGCAAACCATGAGC
>JADGAU010000024.1 GCA_015231865.1 Gammaproteobacteria bacterium
TGGAAAAATATTTTCAAGCATACCTGTTTAAAATCAGTCGCTTATAAATTAACCATCAAACTTCTTATTAAATTTGTGGTAAAAATGAAACAAAATAAAACCGCAATAAGAAAATTATAAAAAATACTGTTGCTTTTTTTTCCTATGCTAACTATCATTTCTATCGTTGGTGTTACATTAATTTTAAATTTATACATTGCTTACACAATTAAAAGCTAAAAAAACTATAAATTTAAAATACAGAATTTTATAATAAAACTTAAAGGAAAATAATATGAAGAAATTAATCGTTGCTGCTGTTGCAGCTGCAGTATCTGCTCCAGTTGCTTTAATGGCTGATGCTACTTTATATGGTAAGGCTCATGTTGCTGTTGGTCATTATACTAATGGTTTAGATACGGGTGATTCAAATAAAGTTGCTGACAACAATATTTCAAGCAACGCTTCAAGAGTTGGTGTTAAAGGTAGCGAAGATTTAGGCGGCGGTATGAAAGCTGTTTATAACTTTGAATGGGGTGTTCAGGTTGATGAAAACGATGGTGTTTCTGGTCGTCATTCATATGTTGGTTTAGCGGGTGGTTTCGGTACAGCTATCGTTGGTATGTTAAATTCACCACATAAAATGGTTAGCCGTAAAGTTGACTTATTTGGTGACCGTAATGGTGACTTACGTTCTTTATCAGGATCTGTAGATGAAGGTTATGTAGATAACGTTATTGCATATGTTTCTCCATCTTTTGGTGGTGTTACAGTTACAGCTGCATATTCAACTCAATTAAATGGTGATGCAAACGATAACAATGATAATGCAGTTTGGTCAGGTTCTGTTGAATATAAAAATGGACCAATTTATGTTGGTTTAGGTCATACTGATGCGTTAGATGTTTCTAAAAACACAACTCACACACGTTTAGGCGGTAGTGTTGCAATGGGCCCTGCTAAGATTTTAGCTTCATACTCAATCAATGATTTTGATGGAACTAATATGGATAATTTCCATGTTGGTGCTTCTTTCGCAATGGGTAACAACACATTAAAAGCACAATATGCAGCAACTAAGAACGATGGTGATGATAACGATGGTTCAAACATCACTTTAGCTGTTGATCACAAAATGTCAAAAAATACGACAGTTTATGTTGAATACTCAGTGACAGACAATGATGACATGGTAAACGGAAAAGAAGTCGATGGTGAAATGACCTATACTGGTTACCAAGCTTGGAAGAAAACTGGTGTTGGTTCTTCAGCAGCAGCTGGTGAAAAATCTACAGCTTTCGCTGTTGGTTTAATCCACAAGTTCTAAGAATTATTTAGAATTGAAAAAAAGGGAGCTTCGGCTCCCTTTTTTTATGTTTAAATTTAACCCACTACCCACTTTTTTAAACATCACTCCACATCTGAACTAATCGATTATAAGCATAATTAACCTGTTTTGACGTTTTAGATTCTGATTGTAGAGTCACTAATGCATTATTAGCCTGATACAGATTAAAGAGAACATCTCTTTGTCTGGGGTCTTTTACCATACTTTGAGCCCAGGTGACACAAACCAGTCTTTCACCTTTTGTTACTTCATTAACCCGATGCCAAAGTGTCGAGGGGTAAGTAATTAAATGCCCCGCAGCTAATTTATATTCCTGTTCACCAACTTCAGAATTTAAATGTAATTCGCCGCCTTCATACTCATCCGGTTCATTTAAAAATAAAGTCATGGAAATATCGGTACGATAATATTGCCCGGGCAGGCCCATAATAGGATTATCCAGGTGATCTCCATAATACATGCCGGGTTTATAACGTGCAAAAATAGGCGCACCCATTTTTTGCATCATAACACTGGCACGAAAGTCAGGATGAGATGTTATCGCATTCATAACAATAGTATTGACAGATTTAAATTCTTGCTGATTTGCTGCAATAATCTCATCATTATTTTTTACAGACTTTGCCACATCAACAGCGGATAATTTGCCATCTTTAAAGTTTTGTTGACGTAAAAATTGAGCGATAAGCTTAACCTGATCTTTCGGCAACAGGTTTTCTATTATATTGATCATTGAAATTTGCCCCTTTAGACATAAGTTAACTTAAATGAACTGATAGTTTAGATCGGTTCCCCTCTCGCCTCGTGGTGCCTACTTTTGGGTAGAAAAGAGGGGCTAGGGGAGATTTGATAAATTTTTATATCGATCTATAAAGCAGAGTACATAAAAGTGAGAACATTATAATATGATACGTATACTAAATGTAATGATTGAAGGTCGAGTATCTTCAATTGAAGTCCCACAGGAAACCATTGATTCAGCTTCAGGATTATTTAATAAAATGGATGAAGATATGTCTAAAGGCTGGACCATGGGTAATGAATTTGTTGATGAACCGACCGTTGAGCAACGGTGTAAAATTGTTGCAGAAAAACTTTTATACGCAATTGAAGAAGAAAATAAACAAATGACTCAGATGATGTGTGCTTATATTTTATCTCGGGTACCAAACGTGATGACAGTGCACATTGATAATAATAATGAGATTAATGAGACGGTCATTGAAGTGGGAGGGTGATATAGTCCTATGCTTACTGATTTTAGCTGCGTAATAAACTCGCTTTGGTATTTATTAATCGGTATTTGTGTGAAGTAAAGTAAATGTAAGTCTGACTAATTTTATTATTTGGTTACTTGCTCAAACAGTATTACTCCGTAAAATCAGCAACCATAGGACTAAAAGTTGGGTGCTGTAGTAAGAGTCAAAACAAGTCGACGCAGTACTTTAAACTATCACATGTCAGCTAATCCAATAAAGAAGGATATTGATTCAATTTATAATTGTAATTAGGCAATGCATTAAACATCAATTGCCCATATCGTTTAGATAAAATTCTGGTATCAAGTAATGTGATTGTGCCACTATCACTTTCTTGTCGAATTAAACGTCCGCAGGCTTGAATCAGCTTAATGGTTGCCTGAGGAACAGTAATTTCCATAAAAGGGTTTCTACCCTGCTTTTCCAGCCATTCATTTAAGGTTTCATCAATAGGGTGATCAGGCACGCTAAACGGTAATTTAGTAATAAAAACTGATGTGCAGTAATTACCCGGTAAATCGACACCTTCAGCAAAACTGGCCAGGCCGAATATAACACTGCCCATATGTTGGTCTATACGTTTTTTATGTTGATTAATAATTTCCTGCTTATTGTTTTTACCTTGTGCAAGAATTAAGGATTGCCATTTAGGATCTTTTTTTAATAAATAATATTCGATGTCATTGAGTTGTTTATTAGATGAAAAAAGTACCAGGTTACCTTTTGTATCATCAAGATATTTATCAAGATAGGAAACAATTTCTAAAGTATGAGCATCTATATCCTGACTTGGGTCAACTTCCATTGAAGGAATATAAAATGTTACCTGCTTATTATAATCAAAGTGACTTGGAATTTGCTGGCAATTACCATGGATACCGGTATAACGCTGAAATAGAGAAAAATCTTTATTCACAGCAATAGTGGCCGAGGTAATGATACTGGCAAAGCATGGATCCCAAATCAATTGTTTTAACTCCTGATCTGGCAGTATGGGGCTACAGCATAATTGCATATCTATTGATGCCGGTGTATTAGCATTTTCAACAGAGACCTTGTTAATCCATTTAGCAATAGGTGGCAGGAGGTTCTTATTCTTTGGTTTATTTTCCAGGGAACTGCTTTCCTGGAGTTTGCCTGCAGTATAATATTGAAATAATAATTGTGATCCTTCAACTCGTGATAAAGCCGTTTGCATATGTTTAAGCATATTTTGATAATTAAGTCTTTCATTATCTGTGGCGGTTTCTTCAGCTTCATCATTTATTTGAGAAAAATAAGTCAAAATAGGTTCAAAATTCTGGTACAGATGTCCTAAAATCTGATGAAGTGATTGTGTCAGAGAATGGTATGCTTCTGGAAATAGACCGTCAGCAAAGCGGTAAGACTGTTTAATTTCTTTGCTATTTTTTTGATCAATAAATGAAAGATTACTTTCCAGTGTTTTAAGTAAATCATGAGCATATTGAGTATATTGTTTATTTAGATCAGGTAATTTAGAAATAATATTTTTAATATAGTCAGGGTATTGTTTGCTGGATTCAAACTTATTGAGCGTATTATAGAGTTGATTTAACCAATGACCGGTGCTTTGAAGCT
This sequence comes from Gammaproteobacteria bacterium, assembly GCA_015231865.1. Classification (GTDB taxonomy): domain Bacteria; phylum Pseudomonadota; class Gammaproteobacteria; order GRL18; family GRL18; genus JADGAU01. The sequence goes on from JADGAU010000024.1 coordinate 4,186, forward strand.
GAATATTATAGCTAAAATGTGAAATAGCTTTATCAGGCAGGTGATGACCTTCATCAAAAATATAAATGGTCTCTTCAGGTGCGGGTAAAATAAAACCGCCACCCATAGATAAATCACTTAATACCAGATCATGATTGGCAACAATAACATCTGTTTTAAATATTCTTTCACGGGCTTTATAAAGCACACATTGAGGATATTGAGGGCAGCGCCTACCAGTGCATTGTGCCGGATCAGAGGTAATATTAAACCAGTCCCTATAATCAATAACTTTAGGCCAGTCTTCGCGTTCACCATTCCATTGTTTTTTTTGAAATTTATCAAATAACGACTGGTATAATTTTGTATTTACTGTTATGGATTTATTTTCTGATAAATCATCTAAACTCAGAGAAGTTTGTTTTGTATTACCATTACTTAAATATTGCATAAGTAAATTAAGACAGACATAACGTTTTCTGCCTTTGGCTAATGAAAAGGTAAATTCTAATTCAGTTTGCCTTAATATATCGGGTAAATCTTTAAAAATTATTTGTTCCTGCAAGGCAATGGTTGCAGTAGAAAGTATCAGTTTCTTTTTTTTATGCTTAGCAATTGGAATGGCTGCTAATAAGTAAGCCAGTGTTTTTCCAGTACCTGTTCCTGCCTCAATGATTAAAATTTTATCATCCACCATACTTTCACTGTTAAGGTCTGATAATGACTTTGCAATTTCTGCGATCATTAATTTTTGACCATAGCGGGCAGTTAAATTTTTACTATTTAAAAATAAAGAATAATTATTTTGTATAGTTTTTTTTAAAGTGGCGTCAAGCAAAGGTTGTTAGCAGGTTGGCATAATTGAAATAAAAAAGATAATATACCGATAAAATAATGAAATGTCGATCTACTTAAATAGATTTTTCTAATAGCCCAATTCATATGAATACTATCAAAATACTTATTTCTTTTTCTCTTGCATTATATGGCCTGACATTAACAGCCAATTCTTATGCTGGAAGTAAAACTAAAGATAAATTACTTTGGGATATAAGCATTATGCAAATTAAAGACAGAGATTGGAACTCGGCAGAAAAAACACTTCAATTATTAAAGAGAAAGTATCCTGATAATCAGGTAATAAATAATTTATTATCTGTTATTTTCTTTAACCAGGGGCGAACTGAAATTGCTCAGGAATTATTAGTCGATATTATTGAATCGAATAAGCAAACCAAAATTGCATATTATAATTTAAAGAAAATTTTTTCTTATTCTGCTGCCAAGACCTATAGTAAAGGATTGCAGTTAATGACGCCAGTAGAAAAACCTGTATTGGAAATTGATGACACTATCATAGAATTCAGCCAAATTCCTTTAAGTAAAAATGATATGATTAATAATCAAAAAGAAATCACAGAGCGTACAAAAAATAAATCCGAATAATAGGGTCTGTTGATCTTTCAATAAATCAATAAGTTAGATGAAAGTCATACAGGCTCAAGTCATTATAATTATTTCTCTATTTCCTCATCTATGATTTGCCATAGACCATAATTATTTTTTTGCCAATATTGTTGTGTCCAATATTGTTGATTTTTAACAGCTTGAGAATGATTATTATATTGATATTCAACTTGAAAATTAACAGAGACGAGATTAGCCTCATTAGGGTAATGCATAATACTGATTTGGCTTAAATTAAATATTATTTTTGATGCTGTAATAGATGATAATAATTTACTTTTATTAGTTAACCATTGCTTTTTATGTTCTTCTCCTTTAAAAAATTCTGGGGCATAAAGTTTGGAAAAGGTTGTCAAATCTTTTCTCAGCCAACTATTGTGCCATAGTTTAAGGTAGTTAATTAACTGACTATCTTTTTTATCGCCAGATTTAGTCCAGTTTATAGATTTGGCTAATAACATAGGTGTATTGATGCCGATATAACGACTCAATTCCTGGAGAAAATTATTGCTGACAACAAGACAGCCACGACTGGACTGAGGAGGTCGACTATACTGGCTTCTGGGAACCCCATGAAGCCAGATACCAGAACCAGTACGTGATAGCTTTTTATCCCAGCGATTAGGGTAATTAATTGGAAAAGCCCCCCAGCCATATAATTCTGGCAAATTATTGTCTTCAATAAATGCAGTAATTCTATAAACGCCAATAGGCGATTTTTTGTCACCTTCTATTTGTTTAAGGGCACCTTGTTGGCCAATACTTAAATATTGATCGGCAATTAATTTAAGGCTGACAGTTTGCTGATCGGAAGCTTTATTTTGAAATAGATATAATCGTGATTTTGTGTAATCAAATGCAAGAATATAGGCTATGTCAGCAGAAAAAAAATCAAAATTATCCGGGGTAGATTGATTTGTCATTTTTTGTAAGTTGACAGAATCGACGCGGGCACCAAGTTCTGCTAAATAATTATCCTTTTTAAGATTATCTTTTTCGAAAACAAAAAAATTATTTAAGGTATTCGATCGATTTAATAATAAGTCGGAATGGATAAGTTGACCAAGGTGAAAGTTAGGCGCACTTTTGTGAAGCTGTTCGGCTTTTTTTAAAGCTAAATCCGTTTTTTGCTGACTTATTAATGAAATAATGGAAATGATTTCCTGTTCAGCTTTATCTTCTAGTCTATTTAATGTTGCATTGCTATCTTTTGTGTCGGCAAAAAGTAAGTTTGATAAAGCAATATAGATAAACAGATACAGCAGGATTTTCATGAAAAACTTTAAATTATTATAAATTAATAAAAAACCAATATTATATACAATTCTGGAATGAAAAATGAGTTACCGGATTAAATAATGACGAATTTATTAGATAGGAATATTCTTAGGAAATTAAGGGATATATCAGTCTAAAAAGGGAAGTTTAGCTTGACGTAAGAGGCCTCATCAAGGAAAATATGTGAAATTTTTTTTCTGATTTGTTAGTAAAATTAGCTTGATAAACAATTCTATTGACAGAACAGTTGAGTTTTTCTCGAAGTGATATTCTTAGAATACTCATAATTTTATGGAAAAATTTAAGTTGTTAAAACAATTTTTTCAAGTTTGGGAGTAAATAAATGAGTGCAGAAGAAGTAAACGATAACAAACGTCGTTTTCTAGTCGCATCAACATCTGCTGTTGGTGCTGTGGGTGCAGGCTTTGTTGCAGTTCCTTTTATCAAATCATGGATGCCCAGTGCTAAAGCAAAAGCTGCTGGTGCGGCAGTAAAAGTTGACATAAGCAAATTGGAAGAAGGTCAAATGGTTACTGTAGAGTGGCGAGGCAAGCCGGTCTTTATCGTTAAACGTAATCAAAAGAATTTGGACGACCTTGAAAAACAAACCAGCTTTTTAGCTGATAGTGATTCTCAGGATTCTTCACAGCCGGCTTATTGTGCAAATAATGTCAGAGCCAGAAAAGAGCAAAGCAGTATCGCTATTATGGAAGGAGTGTGTACTCATTTAGGTTGTGCACCAAAACACTTGCCAGATTTAAATAATAGTTTTGCAGGCAGTTTGGGTGATGATTGGTTAGGTGGTTTTTTCTGTCCTTGTCACGGTTCAAAATATGATTTGTCAGGTCGTGTCTATAGCGGCATGCCAGCACCATTAAACCTGCCCATTCCCCCTTATAAATATTTAAGTGAATCACTCGTTCTGATTGGTGAAGATGAGGAGAAAGCATAATGGGAAAGAGAGTAGATGACCTAATGGGTTGGGTAGATGATCGTTTTCCATTAACTAAGATGTGGGAAGAACATTTATCTAAATATTATGCACCTAAAAATTTCAATTTCTGGTATTTTTTTGGCTCTCTGGCTTTAATGGTCTTAGTGATTCAAATTGTTTCAGGAATCTTTCTAGCCATGTTTTATAAGCCAGATACTGCTTTAGCCTTTCAGTCGGTTGAAATGAGTATTATGCGGGATGTGGAATGGGGTTGGCTGATTCGTTATTTCCATTCAACCGGTGCATCGGCATTCTTTATTGTTGTCTATCTGCACATGTATCGTGCTCTAATTTATGGGTCATATAAGAAGCCGCGTGAATTAGTCTGGATATTCGGTGTCTTAATTTATTTAGCACTAATGGCTGAAGGTTTTATGGGCTACCTACTACCCTGGGGGCAAATGTCATTTTGGGGTGCACAGGTAATCCTGTCGCTGGTTGGCGCAATACCTTTTGTCGGAGAAGATATCGGTATCTGGGTTCGAGGTGACTTTGTGATTGGTGATGCCACCTTAAATCGATTTTTTGCTTTACATATTATTGCTATTCCACTGGTTTTATTGGGCTTGATCGTCGCCCATATTATTGCTCTGCATGAAGTGGGTTCCAATAATCCTGATGGCGTTGAAATTAAGAAAAACAAAGATGAAAATGGTATTCCTAAAGATGGTATTCCATTCCACCCATACTATACTGTTAAAGATATTGTTGGTGTGGTTGTATTTTTAATGTTTTTCTCTTTTGTTGTATTTTTTGCGCCAGAAATGGGCGGCTACTTTATTGAATACGCAAACTTTGAGCCTGCAGATCCATTAAAAACCCCTGCGCATATTGCGCCTGTTTGGTACTTTACTCCGTACTATTCGATTCTGAGAGCTGTTCCTGACAAACTTGGCGGCGTTATTGCTATGGGCGGTGCAATTGTAGTTCTATTCTTCCTGCCATGGCTAGATAGAAATCCAGTTAAATCATTCCGCTATCGCAGTACGATGTGGAAAGTCTTAATAGCCTTATTTGTAGTGAGTTTCCTGATACTGGGTTATTTAGGAATGAAGGCTCCAACTGAGTTATTTACAAATATTGCCAGAGTTTGCACAATTTATTACTTCGCTTTCTTCTTATTAATGCCGTTCTATACCAGGATTGAGAAGAATAAGCCAGTACCAGAAAGGGTAACAATGTCATGAAATCATCCATAAAAAGAATACAACAATTGACACAGCAGTTTCATTCACTGCTACTTTCTATCATCTTTATTGCGCTAACTGGTTTGTCCGCTAATGTACTTGCTGCTGGTGGCGGAGTTGAGCTAAAACATATGACAGTTAATATGTCGGATAAGGGCGCTTTACAACGTGGAGCTAAATTATTTACCGATTACTGTCTCAGTTGTCACAGCGCAAAATATGTTCGTTTTAATCGCGTTGCGGAAGATTTAGACTTAACTGAAAAGCAAGTGATGGAAAACCTGAATCACTCTGATGCTAAATTTGGTTCAACCATGACTACAACGATGACTAAAGAGTATGCTAAGAAAAGCTTTGGTGCACTACCACCAGACTTATCTTTAGTTGCTCGTTCACGGGGTGTTGATTGGTTATATACCTATCTAACCGGTTTCTATTCAGATCCTGCTAAAACAACAGGCTTTAATAATATTGCATTTAAAGATGTCGGTATGCCAAATGTTTTATGGGAGTTACAAGGTACACAAGAAGCAACATTTAACGAACACGGTATGGTTGAACACCTTAAATTGACTAAAGAAGGCAAACTTTCTGAAGCTGAGTTTGATCGTGAAGTTAGATCGATAGTATCATTTTTAAGTTATATTGGTGAACCTCGACAGGCTGAAAGAAAAGTACTTGGTGCCTGGGTATTAGTATTCTTAGCCGTTTTATTTATATTTGCATATAACTTGAAAAAAGAATACTGGAAAGACGTTCCACATTAATAAATACTGTAGATTCAGTATGAAAGTCAAAACAGACCTCAATATTATGGGGAACTGTTTTGACTTTTTTGTTTAACAACTTAATCAATTAAATAAAGTTTCAAGGTTAAGCTTGTCAATTTTAAGTACGAGCAGTTGGAGTAGTAATGACACAATTAAGTAATAGAAGAACAGTGATGACACTTTATTCAAACCCGGCTGATGTGCTAAGTCATCGAGTCAGAATGGTGTTGGCTGAAAAAAATATTAATCATGAGATTATTAATATTACAGATGAAATACCACCGGAATTAATTGAATACAATCCATATAATACCTATCCAACGTTAGTTGACCGTGATCTATCATTATATGATGCACAAGTCATATCAGAATATCTGGATGAAAGGTTTCCTCATCCACCACTAATGCCAGTTGATCCCGTTGGTCGTGCTACATTAAAAATGATTATGATCCGAATTAGAAATGATTGGGATCCATTAGTTGAAAAACTGATAGGTAAAAATGATAAGCAAAATGTAAAACAGCGAAAAGAGTTAAGAGATACATTAATTAGTGTAGCTCCAATTTTCACTCAAAAGCCATATTTCATGTCAGATGAATTTACATTAATTGATTGTGCTTTAGCCCCAACTTTATGGCGTTTAGGCGAATTAAGTATTGAATTGCCTCAATCAGCACAACCTCTTATCGATTATTCAGAACGTTTATTCCAGAGAGAATCTTTTAAAGAAAGCTTAAGTGATGCGGAAAAAGATATGATACCGCTTAAAATTAAGGACGATTAATAATAATGACATTGAGTAGGCCATATTTGTTAAGAGCAATATATGATTGGTTAATAGATAATAGCTTAACGCCCTATTTACTAGTTGATGCAAAAAACCAAGAAGCTGTATTGCCATTAGAACATGTGCAGGATGGAAAAATTATTTTAAATATTTCTCCAATTGCTATTGAAGCATTAAGGCTTGATAATGATAGTGTTAGTTTTAGTGCACGGTTTTCTGGAAAGGCAATGGATTTATATATACCTATCCAGGCAGTTATGGCCTTGTATTCTATGGAAAATGGCAAGGGCATGATGTTTCCTGATGAAGGGGATGATGCTGTTGTCGATAATTCTGATGATTATAGTTATTCTGAAACTGCGACATCTTCTTCGAATACTGAATTTTCTGATTCAATGCCGGAACCAAAAGAAAAAACAGCTAAAAAGAAAGAACGCCCGTCGTTTATCAAAGTTGTTAAATAAGAGTCCTTAACCAAAAATATTTTTGTTATTTAAGAGTCCTCAACCAAAAATATTTTGTTATTTAAGAGCTGATTTAAACTTGACAACTTAACTCTAATAGAAGTTAACTAAAGCTTTTAGGTTTGTCAAAGACCACGATGGTTTTACCACTGACAGATATTAAGCCTTTTTCTTCCAGATTCTTGAGTACACGTCCAGCCATTTCACGTGAACAACCAACAATTTTACCAATTTCCTGGCGGGTAACTTTTATTTGCATGCCTTCAGGGTGGGTCATGGCATCAGGTTGATTTGAAAGTAAGTCTAATAAGATAGAAGCAACTCGGCCGGTCACATCCAGAAAAGCAAGATCACTAACCTTTTGACTCGTACGTTTAAGTCTAAGGGCCATTTGTCTTGATATTTCAAATAAAACATCCGGTAATTCACTGAGTCTGCGTTTACTCTCAGCGTAGGATAATTGAGCAATTACGCAAGGAGTTTTAGATTTCACCCAGGCACTTCGAAAGGCTTCTTCATCAAAGAGTCCCATTTCGCCAAAAAAATCACCGGGATTAAGGTAATCTAAAACGATTTCGTGATCATCTTCCTCACTCTCAAGTAAAATCGAAACAGAACCCTCTACTATATAATGAAGCGTATCAGGAATAGAACCAACTTCAATAATAGTTTGTTTGCTCGCATACTTTCTTTTGTGGCAGTAAGAAACAAACTTAGTAATAGATGGGTTTTCTACTTTGATATTTACAATAGACATAGAATTTTGATATTAAGCTGAAAAACGTTCATAAACAGGATTGTCATTAACAGGATTGTCTTTATCGGGTTTTGAGGCCTGTGAAAAAATCTCAGTAATATTTATTTCTAATTGTTTACCGATTTGAGATGTTGAGAATAGTCCACGGATAACTTTAATATTTTCTTTTTCTTCAAGAACCAGTATATGTTGTTTCTGAAGTGTATTTAGGGTCATAATAATATCACCGACTGTAGATTCATTAATATCAAACAAATTTAATGTTTGTATTGAATCAACGCCAATCATAACATCTAAAATACACAATTCTGAGGCAACAATGCCGGTATCATCGACAATTTGTTGAAGGTAGCTTCCGTGAAGCTCATCATAGGTCACAATGCCAATTATATATTCATTATGATCGACAACAAACAAGAGTTTAACCTGTCGTATCTTCATTTTATATTCAGCATCAAAAATACCATCACAGGCAGCGATAGTAATTGCACTAACTTGCTGTAAATCCGTCATAACGCTAAGCGCTATATCATCAAAGTCAATTTTTTTAGTTTTTTGACTAGGACTAGCAAGTTTAGTCGCAACAGGTAATATCGATAAAGGTAATTGTTTATAACTGGATAACATAACGACTCAAACATTTGTCAAATTAATAATAGTTATAGCCTAAAAATATAAATAGTCAACAATTAAGACGATAATTCTATATTTTCACCACTTTGCTGAAAAATACAATTATTAAGAATCGTATAAAAATCACTTTTACTACGAGTATCGATCCAACGACCATCAATATACTCAAAATGAAAGCCGCCAGACTTTGCCGCTAACCATAATTGGAAGTGACTAACTTGACGATTGATAATAATTTGACTACCATCATCCATTGTTAATGTCAGGATACCAGATGACGTTTCATAGTCAATTGATGAAGCAATATCATCAAGTTGATCCTCAATACCCATGATAAGTTCGTCAATGGTTTCGTTAAATTCTGTTTCTGTCATATAGTCACACTAAAATATATACTACGAATATATAAAAAGCCTTACTGCACTTTCAAAGATTGCAAATCTATCATATTGATAATGACTATATAGTAAAGTATTATCTTAATGCTTGTCTATCTTTAGTGACCAACTTTATATGATTTTAATCAAAAATATTATCAATAGTTTTTTACATCCAAATTACCCGCCAGCATTGGTCACAGTAATGCTGAATTCTAATTTTTTAGGTGCTTTTTCCAGCAACTTTATACTTCCATTATTCTATTCACTGGTTTTATTTGACAGCGTTGATCACAAAATTATTTCAATCTGGTTATTTATTAATTTAAGCGCTTTTATTTTACGATTAAATGTTTGTAATATATTAAAAGAAAATATAAATGAATATAATCAGCAAATAACAAAAACGCTACAATATTATTACCTGGTTATAGGTTTTTCCGGATTTGTTTGGGGGGGCTTTTGTTTTTATATTGTTCAGTCCGCTTCAGATAAGATTGTTTCTCTAACAATTGTCATTTTAATTGGGTTGACAGCTGGAGCCATCTCAACATTAGGAACCATATTTAATATATTCCTTATTTTTGTTATCTCGATATTACTTCCATTGGTTGTCGGGCTATTTATGTTAGATGACTTTACCTTTAAAAGTATTGCAGTCATGTTATTTATCTACTTATATGTCATTTCAAAAGGAACCTATCGTCATTATAAACAAATTAAAAGTAATCTTGATATTAATGAACGGCTAGTAAAATCTCAACAAGAAGCAGAAGAAGCTAACAAAGCTAAAAGCCAGTTTCTGGCAAATATGAGTCATGAAATACGTACACCGATCAATGCTATATTAGGTTTTACAGAGCTTAGTCTAAAATCAGATAAAAAAAATTCTGACTATTTAAAAACGGTTATGAAATCTTCACAGCATTTGCTAAATATTATTAATGAAATTTTAGATCTTTCAAAAGTAGAATCCGGTGAAATTATTATCGAGAATGAAACCTTTGATGTAAAAAGAATATGTGTTGAAAATGAAAAAACAGCTAGATTATTAGCTAAAGATAAACCAATTGATATAGCGTTTATTATTGATCCTAATTTACCAGATTTATTAAAGGGTGATGCTTTAAGAGTCAATCAAATTTTAATGAATCTTATGAGCAATGCGGTTAAGTTTACAGAAAAAGGGAAAATTACTACACATATAGTCGTGAAAGAACATCAGCAAGAGCAAATTAAATTAAAGATAGAAATAGAAGATACGGGTATTGGACTTAGCCTGGAGCAACAGAAAAAATTATTTAAAAATTTTTCACAGGCAGATAGTACGATAACCAAAAAATATGGCGGAACTGGACTCGGTTTAGCAATTTGCAAACAAATGATTGAAAAAATGGGCGGGACCATTGAAGTATGCAGTGAATTACACAAGGGGAGTTGTTTCACGGTTAATATGAATTTTGCTCTACCCAATGGCGATGAAATTAAAACTTATCAAGAGCAACAGTATTTTAATGTTATTGATAAGGACAACGACTATCAGAATTTTACGATTGGAACAATTTTATTGGTGGAAGATAACGAAGTTAATCAGATGCTTGCGGAAACTATTATTTTAGAAGCTGGCTTTAAAGTATATACAGCCGAAAATGGTATTAAAGCAATAGAATATTTAAGAAAAGAAACTGTCGAATTGGTGCTAATGGATATCAATATGCCAGAAATGGATGGATATCAGGCGACTAAAATTATTAGAGAAGAGTTAAAACTAACAGATTTACCTATAATTGCAATGACTGCAAATGCCTTAACAGGAGATAGGCAAAAATCATTTGATGCAGGGATGAATGATTACATTAGTAAACCAATAAGTTCATCCGCATTACTTAATAAAATTACTAGATGGAGTCAAAAGAAAAGAGCGCTTACTTCTGAAAAAGTAAATTCAAGTAAACAAGAATATCAGGAGACAGAAATAATTAATGATAAAAGTAAATCTGACTATGGCTTTAATTTAAATCCAGGCATACCCGTTCTTGATCGAACAGTGCTTGATGAAATTATTAACCTGGGTAAATCTGATTTAGTTAATAAGTTAATTGATAAGTTTATTGATTATACTCCGGGACAAATTGAAACACTAAAATCCCTGGCAGAAACGAATCAATGGCAGGCATTTCAAAAGGCGGCCCATAGTCTTAAATCGAGTAGTGCATACCTTGGTGCAAAGCAATTATCAGATCTTTGTTTACAGATAGAGACAAGTGAATCAGAACAGCTGAAACAAAATTCCATTGTCATACTATCTAACCTGGAAAGATCATTTAATTCTATTAGCGAGGCACTTCAAGAAACATTTATGAAAAATTCTTAGGACTTAAAGACGCTATAATTAATTGATATAAGTTATCTTTAACGCCCTGGTTTTTAGTGATTAGTGTTTGTGCTTGTTGACTTAATAATTCAATTTTCGTGTTATCCACTATTAAATTATTTATTTCTTTTATTAAATGTAACGATAATTGTGATGTCTCTGCAGTATTAATTTGAAGACAGGCTTTTTCATTAATAAACAAATCCGTTATCTGTTGAAAATTAAACATATAAGGGCCAACAATAATAGCCTTGCCCAGAGCTGCCGGTTCCAGTAAATTATGTCCCCCCCTATTAATAAAACTTCCACCCATAATAACAATATCGGCTAACTGATAATAGGCCATCATCTCTCCCATACTATCACCAATTAAAATATCACAATTATCAAACATTTTATTTTTAATATCAGAACGACGAGCAACACAAAACTGGTCATATGTAGAAGCTAATTGTGCAACTTGATTAAAACGCTCGGGGTGTCTTGGGACGATAATTAGAACAAGTTGATCATGTAGTTTTTTAAGTTCACTAAAGGTTTCAAGCATTAATGAGTCTTCACCTTCATGGGTACTGGAAGCAATTAATACTATTTTATTTTGCCAGTTAAGCTGAGTTTTTTGTAACACTGGATGGGGTGCTAAATTATCGATATTAAGATCAAATTTAATATTACCGGTAATTAACATTTTATCTGCATGCAAACCTAATTGAATAAAGCGTTCACCATCGATAGCGTTTTGTACACAGACCTTAGAAAATAAATTAATAATATATTGACTAAATTTTACAAATCTTCGATAACCATTAGCTGATTTTTCTGATAAACGAGCATTAATTAACCACACAGAGCAGTGATATTTTTTTGCGCTAACTAGTAAATTAGGCCAGATCTCGGTTTCCATAATTAGACCCAATTGCGGCTTAAAATGGCAATAAAACCGATTCATTAAATGAGGCTGATCCCAGGGCAAATAAACATGTTGTATTCGTTCGTGCTTATGATAATGATTTAAAATCTGCTCAGAACCCGTTAACGTCGTACAGGTAAGCAATAAATGTAAATTGCTTTGTTGAGTTAAAAATTCATCAATTAGTGGCCTGATAGCTAAAAACTCACCAACAGAAACAGTGTGGATCCATAAGGGATTTAAATCTTTGGATGAGTGTTTATAAATTGCGAAACGCTCTTTTAAGCGCCCCTTTTGGGAATAATGAATCAAATGTTTTGAGCGAGTTTGTTTAATCCAGGTACGAACCCATAATAAAGGGATAAGAATTGTGAATAAAAAAGAATAGAGACGCAGCATGAACATGGAGTAATACAGTTTATTTAAATAATTTAGCAATATGCTTAATATTATCAATTAAATGTTTTGGGTTAATCGTGCCGCTAATTAGACAATTAACCGCAGGATGACTAAATACATAATCAATAGCTTGTTCAACACCGCCACCACCAGCTTTTGTATCCGCATGTCCACTCAGTAAACCTTTTTTTATTAAAACACCTTTGTTGAGCTCAAGCGCCTTATCAAGAACAGGGTCATCAGTATGATCCATTTGATTTCTAACGGCCATTACAACATCAGTGTTTTCGACAGTCCAAAGACCACCTTCAGTGGTCTTAGTAGATAAGCCATAAGCACGTATTTTTCCAGATTCTTTAAGCCGTATTAATGTTTCTACAACATCGGTTTGATGAATTACCTGATTATCATTACCATCAGAATGAACCAGAATAACATCAATATAGTCCGTTTTAAGTCTTTGTAAACTTTGATCAACGGTATTTATAGTAGTCTGTGCAGAAAAGTCAAACAGAGATTGTCCATTGGTAAAGTTTTCACCGACTTTAGAAACGATAGCCCATTCTTGACGATTTTTTATTAATTGCCCCAATCGCTGTTCGCTATGGCCATAAGCGGGAGCCGTATCAATTAAATTAACGCCCCAATCTTTACAAATGGATAAGAGTTCAATAATTGCATCATCATCAGGTATGTCAAATTCCCAGGGGTATTTGACTTGTTGATCACGACCAAATTTAACCGTGCCCAGACCAAAAGCGCTGATATCAATATCTGTTTGACCTAATGATTGGTGAGCTAAAGGTAATATCATTTATTGACTCCATTGCTTAGTTTTTTCCCAGGGCATTTTACATAGGCCAGGCTTTATAAAATTTTCAAATTCTATTGGAAGTGGTTTATTTTTAGCTATTAGCCTGGACTGTTCTAATAGATTACATATGTCATCAGCCAATAATGGGGTTAATGCTAATTTAACTGGCCAGGCCAGAATAATATTGTCTTTCACTGCCATAAATTGATTATCTGGTCTTTGCCCTTTATCCATTAAAGGCTCAGCACGATTAACATATAGGGAAGACCAGTCTATATTTTCAAAATTCTGCCATGGAATGAATTTACTTAATTGCTCTTTTGCCGCAATAATTAATTCATATTGTGATTTTGTCGCAAATTTTTCCGCAAGTTCTCCACCAATATACCAAATCGTTTCATCAAGTTCTGGTATTTTATGAGAGCTAATCGTTATTGTGGGTAAAGCGCTAACACCAAGTCGGTGCGCATAGATTGGTTTTAAATTCTTTCCTTTTAACATTAGCATTTGCAGAGGGCGCTGCTGCATAACTTGCATTGAATGCTTAGCGTTGGAATCAGAAAAAATCTTATGATATAGAGCCTGGTTGCCATTACCGGCAGTTAAAATTAATTGTTTTGTTTGTATATTAACATCACCATCAAAATATAATTGATAGTCATTATCAGATGTTCTTTTAATATCACTAATAGTTGCTTTAATCACGGATTGCTTATAATTATTAAACAGCTTATTGATTAATTGTTGAGTATTAATGACGGGTTCATTAAGCTGATATACATGGCCATTAAATTGACTATTTCTATATTGTTGATGAAAAAAATCAGCTTGCTGATCTGATTTAATTGCGACCATTTTACTTTGCATTAATTTACTGGCAAAAAAACCGGTCAGACGAGTTGCAATATCATTTTCGGTCCATAAAAACTGATGGGGTGCTAATATTTCAACCTGATTTAAATCAATTTCACCATCGCCTTTAAGACAGGAAAGCCATCGTTTAGGCATTTCAGAAATAGCCTTTGCAGAGCCAGTGACTGTTCCAGTTAAGGCATATTTGGTGCCACCGTGAATAATACCCTGGGATGCACAGGTTTGGTCACCACCTAAATCAGCATTTTCAATTAGAATTGTCTGGTAACCTTGCTGGCGCAGACGGTTTAGCGTCCACAGGCCAGCAATGCCTCCACCTATAATGCAAATATCTACTTTCAATGATTTCATACGACTAATAGGGTGATTTTTTACCTTCAGGAACTTGCTTAAAACGTTTGTAGTTCCAAAGATATTGTTCCGGCGTTTGATTGATTAATTTCTCAACTTCTTTATTTAAGGTTGATGCCGCAATTTCTGGATTAGAATCAGCAAGCCTTTCATCCGCTAATTGTAAATCAAACTGATAACCTTTGCCATTAGGCAGTCGCTTTGCATAGCCTATAAAGACTTTCGCCTGTGTTTTTTGAACCAGGCCGGCAACTAAAGTCATTGTTAAAGCAGCTTGCCCAAAAAATGGTGCAAAGACACCACTATTTCTATCTTTAGGTGTTTGGTCAGGCAAGATCCCGGTCGCTTTGGCATTTTTCAATTCCTTTAATAAAAAAACCAGACCTTTACGGTTTGCTGAAACTGTTTTAGCACCAGAACGAGTCCTAACCTGTTGTAAAATCTTATCCACGCCTTTTAATTTAGGTGTTTGATAAAAATTAGTGATGGGTAAAAGCTTGCCCATAGTATATCCAGCCATTTCCCAACAACCCAAATGAGGCGTTAATATAATCACGCCGTGACCATCCTTAATAGCTTGTTGAGCTTGTTCAATCCCCGTCACTTTTATCAGTTTTAACAGCTTATCAATAGGCCAGGTCCAGACAAATCCTAATTCAGTAATAGACTTACCTAATTCAATCATATTATTTTTTAATAAACTTTGACGGTCAGTTTCAGATAAGTGAGGAAAACATAAAGTTAAATTAATCTCAGCAAATTTTCTAAATTTAGAATGTGAATAGTAGAAAATATACCCTAATAAAGCGCCAATACGATGATTCATAGCAACAGAAAATACAGACAATATTATAAGTAATATCTTTATGACAAAATAAACTAAATTAGACTTCATTATCTTTTATCTTTTATCTTTTATCTTTTATCTTTTAATATAACTGCACACTCGGTCCCCTCCCCCTACACCAAAAGTAGGCCCTACAAAGGGAGAGGGAAGGGGTATGCAGCTAAATTTAGCTTATTTCGCATGATCTATCCCCATCAATGGCTTTAAAGTTTGCAGCAAACTATTAAATAATTTTGGATGTTCTTTTTCTTCATTAGCCAGTAATTGCTTCATATGTTCACGCTGCGTGGGTTTACTAAAACAGGCAGGACAATTATCTAAAATAATCGGCACTTCTGCAGCCTTAGCATATGCCGTTGTCTGAGTTTCCCTGACATAAGCAAAGGGGCGAATTACACGTAAATCTTCCTTGGCAATGGTGTAGTTGGCTTTCATGGTTTGTAGTTTACCATTATGAAAAGCCGACATTAAAAAACTCTCGGCCAAATCATCGAGGTGTTGACCTAATGCTAAAACGTTATAACCATTTTTGCGTGCAGTGGTATATAAAATGCCTCGTTTCATTCGAGAGCAAAAAGAACAAAAAGAATCACCCTGCATGGATTCCTGAGCCTGAGCCTGAAGATCCTGCTGCTGATAATAATAGGGAATAGATAAAGAGTTAAGATAATCTTTTAAAGGTTCCGGGTTAAAGCCATCAATTTCAGGATCAACAGTGACCGCAGCCAAATCAAACTTAATGGGAGCATAAGTGGATAAATGATGTAATACCAGCAACAGCGATAAAGAGTCCTTTCCGCCGCTTAAACCCAGTAAAACACGATCGCCATCATGAAGCATATCAAAATCGGCCATCGCTTTGCCAACCAGACGCATCAATTTTTTACCGGGCTTAAGATAATCTTTCATTTTGTATGGTCACGGGTATATACTCTTATTTATTTTAAATAAAAAGGAAAACAAATGGAATTAAGCGATTTTAGTGTATTTATCATTGTAACCATTGTTTTGGTTCTAATATTTGCGGCCAAGATTTTTATTATTGTACCACAGGGTATGGAATATACGATTGAACGTTTTGGTAAATATACACGTACTGTTCGACCAGGGATGAACGTCATTGTTCCTTTCATCAATGGTATTGGTCATAAAATACTGATGATGGAGCAAGTGATGGATGTCCCATCGCAGGAAGTTATTACCAAAGATAATGCCATGGTAACAGTGGACGGAGTCGTATTCTTTCAGGTGATAGATGCAGCTCAAGCCTCATATGAAGTGAATAATTTAACGCATGCAATTTTAAACTTAACCATGACCAATATCAGAACAGTCATGGGCTCAATGGATTTAGATGAACTCTTGTCAAAGCGAGATGCCATTAATTCGCAATTATTAAGCGTAGTAGATGAAGCAACAACACCCTGGGGTGTTAAAGTGACAAGAATTGAAATTAAGGATATTTCTCCACCAATTGATTTGGTTGAATCAATGGCCAGGCAAATGAAGGCAGAGCGTGAGAAAAGAGCGAATATTCTAGAAGCAGAAGGATTTCGTCAAGCAGAAATCCTAAAAGCTGAGGGCGATAAAGCAGCTATTATTTTAGCGGCAGAAGCAGACAAAGAGGCTGCCTTTAGAGAAGCAGAAGCAAGGGAAAGATTAGCAGAAGCAGAAGCGAAAGCAACCATGATGGTGTCAAAATCTATTGCAGAAGGCGATATTCAGGCAGTCAATTATTTTGTGGCCACCAAGTATGTGGAAGCAATAAAAGAAATTGCATCAGCCGATAATAGCAAAATTATTTTCGCACCTTTAGAAGCATCAAGTGTCATTGGTTCGATTGGTGGTATCGCAGAATTGGCAAAAGAAGCAATGAATAAACAAAAGTCTTAGTATCTATGGAAACGATTATCATCAATTTCTGGCATTGGTTAATTTTAGGCCTGGTGTTATTAAGTATTGAATTACTCTCTGGCACAGTGGTGCTACTTTGGATTGCGGCAGCTTGTGTTGGTACTGCAGGCGTCGTTGCTTTTGCACCAGATTTATCCTGGCAGTTGCAATTGTCCTGGTTTTCTATTTTAACAATTTTAAGTATTGTTAGTTGGCGTATTCAAAAACGTTTTGTTCCTGTGATGGAAGATGAACATAATTCATCTCTTAATCGACGAGGTGAACAATATATAGGAAGAGTCTTTAATTTATCTGAGGCTATTGTTAATGGTTCTGGAAAAATTAAGGTTGATGACTCTACGTGGAAAGTATCAGGAGAGGATGCTGAAATTGGCTCGCCTGTCAAAGTTACTTCTGTAAAAGGGACTGTTTTTCTGGTTGATATCGTTAATTAAATAAGTGTACAGCATTTGGCAAAATGAATTCTACTTATCAACAGCGATTTGGCGGCATAGAACGCCTTTATGGTAAACAACTAACTCAGTTATTTCAGGAAGTATCTGTTACTGTTATCGGTATTGGCGGAGTTGGTAGTTGGGTGGTTGAAGCCTTGGCAAGAAGCGGCTTTGCTAATATCAATATCATTGACTTTGATGATATTTCAGAGTCCAATATTAATCGACAAATTCATAGTTTAACTGAAACCATTGGTAAGCCTAAAGTTGAGGTAATGGTTCAAAGAGTTAAATCTATTAACCCCGAATGTAATATTACGGGTGTCGATGATCGTCTCAGTGAAACAAATATTGAGAAATTTTTTGACCCGCAATTGGGTTTATTAAAACAATCACAATATATTATTGATGCGATAGACAGCGTTAAACCAAAAACAGCATTATTAGCTTATTGTGTGCGTCATAAAATACCTGTTATTACTACCGGTGGAGCGGGAGGCTTGTGCGATCCGACCCAGGTAAGTTTTGCTGATTTGTCTAAAACATACAATGATGCTTTAGCTGCTAAAGTGAGATATAACTTAAGATCTCAATATAATTTTAGCCGTAACCCAAAAACGAAAATGGGCATTGAATGTGTTTATTCTAAAGAACAACCCTATTATCCTCAGCCTGATGGTACGGTTTCGTACGAGAAACCCAAAGGTGTTACTTTAGATTGTGCAACAGGTTATGGTTCATCAACCATGGTAACGGCTACATTTGGTTTTGTGGCAGTGTCCAGGTTAATTGAAAAACTAAAAACTAAAAACTAAAAATGAGTTTAAAAGTAGATTCCTGGGGCATAGAGCCCCAAATAAAAAAATCTGAGCTGGCAAAATTATTTGCAGAATTTTTGCCAGGTAACGCGATAGTATCTGAAGAAGAAGAATTACGCCCTTATGAATGTGATGGCTTGTCTGCCTATCGTCAATTGCCAATGCTGGTGGTTATTCCTGACACCATTGAACAAGTTCAGAAAATTGTTAAAATCTGTTCGAAGTATCGGGTGCCTGTTGTCAGTCGTGGTGCGGGGACTAGCCTATCAGGTGGCTCTTTACCATTAACGAATGGTATTGTTCTCAGTCTTGCAAAATTCAATCAGGTTCTGGAAATTGACACTAATAATCGTTGTGCCAAAGTACAGGCAGGTGTTCGAAATCTTGCTATTTCTCAAGCGGCAAGTGAGTATGGATTATATTATGCGCCTGATCCCTCATCTCAAATCGCCTGTTCTATAGGTGGTAATGTGGCTGAGAATGCCGGCGGTGTGCATTGCTTAAAATATGGTTTAACCGTTCATAATATTTTAGCCTTAACAATCGTTACCATGGATGGTGAAATACTGGAAGTAGGAGGAAAGGCACTAGAGACTCCAGGACTAGATTTATTAGCAATCTTTACTGGTTCTGAAGGCATGCTCGGTATCGTGATTGATGTTACCGTTAAATTATTGGTAGTACCGGAAAAAACCAAAGTATTGATGGCATCCTTTAATGATGTTGCATTAGCCGGAGAGGCTGTTAGCCAGGTAATTGCCCAGGGTATTATTCCTGCTGGTTTAGAATTAATGGACAAAGCGGCTATTAAGGCAGCAGAAGATTTTGTCCATGCCGGTTATCCTTTAGAAGTAGAAGCCATCTTATTATGTGAAGTTGATGGTTCCAGTGTTGATGTCGAAGCACAGATAAATAAAGCCAGTGATATTCTCAAACAAAGTGGTGCAGTTGATATTCAGTTAGCTAAAGATGAGCAACAAAGACAATTATTCTGGGCCGGACGTAAAGGTGCATTTCCTGCCGTTGGTCGTTTATCACCAGATTACTATTGTATGGATGGTACTATTCCACGTTATAAACTCGGTGATATTTTAAAACGTATCCAGGATTTATCAGATCAATATCAATTACAAGTGGTGAATGTGTTTCATGCCGGTGATGGGAACTTACATCCGCTGATTTTATATGATGCCAATAATGAAGGCGAGCTTGCACAGACAGAAGAAATGGGTGGAAAAATATTAACAGCCTGTGTTGAATTAGGTGGCACAATTACCGGAGAACATGGTGTTGGTGTTGAGAAATTAGATCAAATGTGTGTCCAATATAGTGATGCGGAACGAGATCAATTTCTGGCTCTTAAAATAGCCTTTGATCCGAATAATTTGCTTAATCCGGGTAAAGGAATTCCACAATTACACCGCTGTGCAGAACTTGGCGCCTTGCATGTTCATCATGGGCAGTTGCCACATCCTGAGCTGGAAAGGTTCTAAACCTTGTGTCAGTTTTTTTATTCCGTAAAAAACTCGCTTTGGTGCTATATAATGAATTTCAGCACTGTAATAAATATCACCAATAAATTTGATAATGATACAATATTTACCAGCTCAGACAGTTTTACTCCATAAAAAAGCTAACACAGGATTTAGAACGACTTAATTATTGTGCTTATGACAGACTTAAACAAACAATTTATCGAACAAATTACTCAGGCTAAAGAACAAAATACGTCTCTGCATATCTGTGGTGGTAATAGTAAATCATTTTTAGTTGATATCGATAAGGCTCAGGAAGTAGATGAGTTATCAACGGAAGGTCATAGCGGCATTATTAATTATTTACCGTCGGAATTAACGATAACAGTAAGAAGCGGCACACCTTTGATAGAAGTACAACAGGCTTTAGCTGATAAAGGACAAATGCTTCCTTTTGAGCCACCAATGTATGATGAAAAATCTACCATTGGTGGTGTGATTGCATCGGGCTTATCAGGTGCACGCAGACCATTTTCTGGTTCAGTAAGAGACTTTGTTTTAGGAACAGAAGTCATCAATGGCAAAGCCGAACTATTAAGATTCGGTGGTGAGGTCATGAAAAATGTCGCAGGCTATGATGTTTCCCGTTTAATGGTTGGTGCGCAAGGCCGTTTAGGGCTGATTAGTTCGGTTAGTTTAAAAGTGCTTCCAGTTTCTGAAAAGGAGCAAAGTATTGCTATTGAAATGGCTTCAGAACAGTTTTTTGATACCGTACAACAATGGATGCAACAATCCTATCCTTTAAGTGCTGCAGTTTATTACGGTGAAAAAGCCTATTTTAGGTTTAGTGCGTCAGAATCATTTATTGAGCAAATTATTAAAAATATATCTTCTAAGTTTTCTGGTTTATTAAGCCCGGTTGATAATCAGTTCTGGTCGCAAATTAACAATCAGACGCATGATTTTTTTAAAGATGCTTCCAATCGAAATTTATTAAAAGTCCTATTACCGATGTATTTAAAAGAAGTGTTTTCAAAAGAATTTGCTCCCAAAGAGGCAATGCAAATAATTGACTGGGGAGGAGCATGTCGGTGGCTATATACTGTTCAGTCTATTGAATCGATTAGACAACATGCTGAAATCTTTGAAGGCACAGCTCAGGTTTTTAGAGATAATGGCCAATACTCTTCATCATGTGTTAGAGAACATCCAAGGGCTAATGCCATTGCACAATTAGAAATGCGTATTCAGCAACAATTTGATCCACAAAAAATATTTAATCGTCACTATGCAAACTAACATTAGCCCGCAATATAAAGATACACCACTGGGAAAGCTTGCCAATCAGGTTTTACGTAATTGTGTTCATTGTGGTTTTTGTAATGCGACCTGCCCAACTTATCAATTATTAGGTGACGAATTAGATGGACCAAGAGGTAGAATATATCTAATTAAACAAGTCATGGAAGGGAAAACGCCCAGTTATAAAACCAGACAACATCTGGATAGGTGTTTAACCTGCCTAAATTGTGAAACAACCTGTCCTTCTGGTGTGCAATATCACCATTTACTGGCAATAGGCCAAAAAGTTGTCAGTGAACAAGTTAAATTACCTTTGCACAAAAGAATTTTAAGACAAGTAATTTTAAACACAATGCCATATCCTAACCGCTTTTATGGTTTGGTAAAACTTGGACAAGCTTTTAAACCGTTAATGCCTAAGTTTTTATCAGCTCAATTACCGGATAATAGTAAGTCTGAAATTGTTAGTGCAAAACCACAACAACGAAAAATGCTTTTACTGGCTGGGTGTGTACAGAAAGCATTAGCGCCGGAAATTCATCAGCAAAGTATTAGCCTATTAGAAAAATTAGATATTGAGGTACAATTAGAACAAAAACAAAATTGCTGTGGTGCTTTAACTCATCACCTACAGGAAAATGATAAAACACTACTTTTTGTTAAACAAAATTTAGATAAATGGTCAGAACTATTGGGTTCAGGTATTGAGAAAATCATCAGTAATGCCAGTGGCTGTGGTTTGATGGTAAAAGATTATCCGCACTATATTGAAACAACTTTAGGTAAAGATTCGCCATATTATAAAAAGGCTCTAAAAGTTTCAGAACATACCAAAGATATAGGTGAAATTGTATTAGATGAAGATTATTTATCTTTAACAATCAACCCAAACTATAAAACAATTGCCTATCACCCACCCTGTACACTTCAACACGGTCAAAAATTACCTGAATTAGTTGAAAGCATGTTGGCTAAAATTATCGAAAAGAATACTCTTGATGTGAAACTTGTATCGGTAAAAGATAAGCACTTATGCTGTGGCTCTGCAGGGACTTATTCACTCATGAACCCGGGCCTATCTCATCAACTAAGAGAAAATAAGCTAAATAACTTAAAAAGTAATGAGGTTGATGTGATTGCAACCGCAAACATCGGCTGCTTACATCATTTGCAATCAGGTACAGAAACGCAAGTTATGCATTGGATACAATTGTTAGCCTGAAATGAATGAATATTTTTTTAGTAAACGGTTCGAAAAAAAAGTTTGGCTTACTAATCATGCGATTGAATCCATGAATAAACGTGGAGTCACATTATTTGAAGTAAAAACTTTATTTGAAAAGGGCCTTTATAAAGAAACTGAAACAGAACATGGATGGATTCATTATCAATTTAATTATCGAGATGATAATTTGGTTTGTGCTGCAATTACCAATAAAGACGCTATAATAATAAAAACAATTATGATTAATTGGAACTTAAGGTAAAGTAAATGAAAATTGCATATTAT
Source organism: Gammaproteobacteria bacterium (assembly GCA_015231865.1). Lineage (GTDB taxonomy): Bacteria > Pseudomonadota > Gammaproteobacteria > GRL18 > GRL18 > JADGAU01. The sequence goes on from JADGAU010000024.1 coordinate 26,901, forward strand.
GAAGAAGATGATATTTTATTTATTGAATTTTCAAAAGCTAAAATAGTCCGTGAAGAGTCACTTGATTGGAACATTAATATTGCTTATACCGAAAAAGGAATTGCAGAAATAACCATATTAGATGCCCAAAAAAATGGACTTTACCCGTTACAAATTGAAAAAATCATCTCTGCAGCTGCTTAAGAATACTAGCCCTTATATAGACTTTGCATGCTTAAACAAAAAATAAAACCCATGTGCACTAAATAAAATTGCCAATGTTTTTAATACCGTAATAGGATTAAACTGTTCCAATAATACTGCGGCAATAAAACAATAAACCGCTAAAGTAATAAAAAACTTAGCCAGGCTTAATGGTGATATGGATTTATGGTTTGTATCTATAGAAATACTTCTATCTATAAGCATAGAAAACTCCGTTACACTTAAAATCACTAAGAAAAAATAATTTACTAAGACAAGGTGTTGGTTTTTTTGATGTAAGCCCTGTCAGACATGTAAAATAAGGCGTTTTAGTTAAATTTCAACGGCATCTTCACTCTTTATGAAACTTCAAAGAGCTTGCTGGAATCAATAAAATTAACACCTTGGCTATTTGCTTACATAAAACCTATATTATTTATACTTATCATAGCCCCTGGAGTATGACATAATTACAGGTTTCTTGTCATTAGCTGGATTAAACTTTACGAGATAAATATGGAACAGAAATATACAATCGGCATTGTTGGTGGAACCGGATATACCGGCGTTGAATTATTAAGAATTCTTGCAGGTCATCCTCATGTGACTGTGAAAATGATTACGTCACGTTCAGAAAAGGGCGTAAGACTAGATGATATGTTTCCAAGTTTACGTGGTGTCTATGATCTAGCCTTCGAAGATATTGACCTGGATGCGTTAAAACAATGTGATTTGGTTTTCTTTGCAACACCCAATGGTGTGGCGATGAACTATGTTAAAGAGCTTGTAAGTGCGGGTGTAAAAGTTATCGATCTCGCAGCAGATTTTAGAATTAAAGATTTATCTGTCTGGTCCAAGTGGTATGGAATGGAACATGCTGCGCCAGAGATTGTAGAGCAAGCGGTCTATGGTTTACCTGAAATATACCGGGAACAGATTAAAACGGCACAGGTTATTGCCAACCCGGGTTGTTATGCAACTGCGGTACAATTGGGCTTTATTCCATTAGTTGAGTCTGGGCTTGTTGATGTTAATCACTTAATTGCCAATGTTGCATCAGGTGTTAGTGGTGCAGGTAAAGGTGCAAGTGTTGCAACTTTATATAGTGAAGTCAATGAAAGCTATAAAGCTTATGCCGCACAAGGTCATCGTCATCAGCCTGAAATTAAACAGCAATTAGATAGTTTATCTGAAACACCTGTAAAACTGACTTTTGTACCCCATTTAATTCCCATGACACGTGGAATTCATGCAACACTTTATGCAACAGATGTTAAAAATAAAACGGCAGAACAAGTACAGGAAATATTTGCTCAAAGATACCAGAATGAACCATTTGTTGATGTATTGCCAGTAGGCGACTATCCGGAAACCCGTTCTGTTAAAGGTGGTAATATTTGCCGGATATCAGTATTAAAACCACAGGATGAAGAGATTATTGTGGTTTTATGTGTTATTGATAACTTAGTAAAAGGTGCTGCGGGGCAAGCTGTGCAAAACATGAATCTGATGCTGGGTTTTGAGGAAACACTGGGACTAACAGCTGCACCACTTGTTCCATAAGAAAAAAACATACGCATGGATAACTTTCAAATCGTACAAAGAAGCCGCTTCCAGTTTTTATACTGGTGGCTCTTTATTGCCGTTTTGTTAGGGCTTACTTATGTGCTAGGTTTTACTTTGGGTCAGAAAAATGAACAAAAATCTAATATTGATAAAGAACAACTGAATAAAGAGTTAGCGCAACAACAGTTAGAAATATCAGAATTGATCGAAGATAAAGTTATTCTTAAACAGGAATTAAGTCTTAAGGAAAAAACATTAGGCGTATTGGAAAGTAACTATAAGCAATTACTTAAAGAAAATAAGAATTTAAAAGAAGATATTAATTTTTTTCAGCGTATTATGAAGCCACAAGAAAAAAATCTGGAATTGGCTATTCATAAGATTCATTTATACCCTGCGTTATCAACCAAAGAAAATAATCAGTGGTTGAATAAATTGATGTCAGATAAAAGTAAAGAAGTCTATGATATGAATGCATTATTAGTTAATTATGCTATGCAAAAGAAGTTGCTCAAGGGACATCTAAATATTGACCTGTATGACAATAATCAAAAATTACTTAAGAATGTAGTCTGGTATAACGATAATGGACAAGTGGTAACTAAATTATCTGTAAAATTTAAATATTATCAACAAATTAGTTACTATGCGGTAGTCGATGCAGATACTGAAATAACGAGTGTTAAATTAGATGTTATTATCAGAAATAGTAAAAACAAAATTGAAGAAATTATGATGAAGCAAAATGAAGCAGGGGAATTTAAATATGTGGGGCAGTAAAAAAAATAAATATAAAGGACCAATTACTTCATTAATAGGAAGAGGGACAAAAATCGTCGGCGATATTGATTTCTCTGGCGGTATGCATGTTGATGGTGAAATATATGGTAATATAACCGATTCTAGTGACTCGGAATCTAGTATTACAATTAGTGAATTTGGTCATGTGGTTGGGGAAATACATATTCCCAATGTTATTATCAATGGCGAAATTGAGGGAAATATTTATTCATCTAACTACCTTGAATTATTAAGTAAGGCTAAAATAAAGGGAAATATTTATTATCACACAATAGAAATGGCCGTAGGTTCCGAAGTTAATGGCAGTTTAGAACATGAAGTGGTAAAAATAGAGCCGATGAGTAATGCTAAGTTGGGTCAGGAAGAATCTATTCAGCAGAGTTTAACGCAACAATTATAAAAACTAAAAACTAAAAACTAAAAACTAACACTTAACACTAGGTTTATTATGACATCAAATTATTCATTTACCTCAGAATCTGTCTCTGAAGGGCATCCCGATAAAGTAGCCGATCAAATTTCTGATGCGGTTTTAGATGCAATATTTGCAGAAGATAAATATGCTCGAGTTGCTTGCGAAACATTAATTAATACGGGAATGGTGGTTATTTCTGGAGAAATTACGACTTCAGCTTATGTAGACTTACAGGATGTGGTTAGAAAAACCGTGTTAGATATTGGTTATGATCATTCTTCTCTAGGCTTTGATGGCAATTCATGTGCAGTTCTTTCATCAATTGATAAACAATCAACAGACATTGCTATGGGGGTTGATGAAGGTGATGAGCATGAGCAAGGGGCAGGTGATCAGGGCTTAATGTTTGGTTATGCTTCTAATGAAACCGATGTGTTAATGCCTGCACCAATATATTATGCTCATAAACTGGTTAAACAGCAATCTGAAGTTAGAAAAAGTGGTAAATTAGCCTGGCTAAGACCCGATGCGAAAAGTCAGGTGACTTTTCAATATGTCGATGGTAAGCCGGTAGCCATTGATGCCGTTGTGTTATCAACACAGCATGATCCGGATATTTCTCAAGCAGACTTAATTGAAGCGGTAAGAGAAGAAATTATTAAACCAATTCTTCCTGAAAAATGGCTTCACAAAGATACTCAATACCATATTAATCCAACAGGTCGTTTTGTGATTGGTGGACCAGTAGGTGACTGTGGTTTAACAGGAAGAAAAATTATTGTTGATACCTATGGCGGTATGGCGCGCCATGGCGGTGGTGCATTCTCGGGTAAAGATCCATCAAAAGTTGATCGCTCTGCTGCTTATGCAGGACGATATGTAGCCAAAAATATTGTAGCTGCTGGCTTAGCAGATAAATGTGAAATCCAGGTTTCTTATGCTATAGGGGTAGCAGAACCAACATCGATTTCTGTTGAAACCTTTGGTACGGGTAAGCTTAGCCATGAAAGATTAGTTGAATTAGTAAGAGAACACTTTGATTTAAGACCTAAAGGTCTTATCAAAATGCTGGACTTATTAAGACCAATTTATGGTGCTACTGCAGCCTATGGACATTTTGGGCGTGAAGAAGCTGATTTTACCTGGGAAAGAACAGATAAGGCAGAAGCATTAAAAGGCAGCCTTTAGTGCCATAATTAAGAAAATTATTGTAAGTAATAGGTGAAAATATGGAAGTTGGAAAAACAATTACTCAAAATGATATTAACCAAAAGTTGTTTGAGAGCTTAGAAAAGCTAGATGAAAGAATGGATAAGTTCGAGGCGAAAATGGCTGATAGAATGGATAAATTTGAAACTAAAATTAATGCCCAATTGAATTGGCAGCTTGCAATTTTTACTGTCATTATGGTTGGTGTTTTAGCAAAAGTTATAACATCATAAACTGACAACTGACAACTGACAACTGACAACTGACAACTGACAACTGACAACTGACAACTGACAACTGACAACTG
>JADGAU010000250.1 GCA_015231865.1 Gammaproteobacteria bacterium
TTTTTTGGAAGGAATGACCTTTCCTTCTCCCCTTGTTATTTCATCTACTTCAGTGACTAAAGACCAAATAATCATAACAATAAATAAAATAAAAACGGTATACATTAGAGTGCGTGATTTTTTGGGTGTTTGTTCCAACATTGCGACACTAATGCTTTGAACAAAATGTAGATCTTCATCTTTTAATTTTATATTCTTATTTTTAGTCACTTTCTTAACCCTTACCAACTTTTAATTTGCCCTGTTTAAGTGCTTCCAGTACTGTCTCTTTTGGTCCATCAGCAACAACTTTTCCATTATCTAAAAGAATAATTCTATCCACTAAAGCAAGCAAAGAAGCTTTGTGTGTCACTAAAATAAGGGTTTTATTAGCAATAACATTTATTAATTTCTCTTTTAATTCTGCTTCAGTATTGTTATCCATCGCATTACTTGGTTCATCCATTAACAAAATTGGCGGATCAAGCAATAAAGAACGAGCAACTGCAATACTTTGACGCTGTCCTCCTGATAAGCCTTCACCTCGCTCCAGAATAGGCATATCAAAGCCCGATGGATGATTATTAGTAAAGTTTGTAACACCAGCAATATCAGCAACTCTTAAAATTTCGGCATCTGAAACATAAGGGGCTCGCATGGAAATATTATCCCTGACAGTACCATGAAATAATGTAATATCCTGGGATATATAGCCTATATTTCGTCTGAGATCTGCCGGATCTATCTGATTTATATCAATATTATCGATGCGTATCTGTCCATCTGTCGGCTTATATAAGCTCAGCATCAATTTTTCCATCGTTGTTTTTCCAGAACCTATTCTTCCTATAAACGCAACTTTTTCGCCCGGTTTAATACTAATATTGATACTATCAAGAGCCTTATTTTTCTGATTGGGGTAATGAAAAGAAACATTTCTAAAATCTATCTGTCCTTGAAAAACTGGTCTATGAATAAATTTATCCTGCTGTTCACGCTCGACAGGTAATTCCATGATTTTATTTAAAGATTTAAATGAAGTTTTAGTATTTTCAAAAGTTGAGATCAAACCTGCAACTTTTGCCATGGGAGCAATTGCTCTCGCAGAAAGCAAAAAGCAAAGAATAATGGTACCTGAACTCATCTCGTTTATTGAAACCAGGTGGATACCATAAATAATTACAGCTATAATACTTGTTTGCCTTATAAAGGCAGAAAAATTATTAATAGACTGTGTCAATACTCTTATTTTAAGGCTCTGATTAGCCATAAATCCAACTGATTCTTCCCATTTTTTTTGCAAATTGCCTTCTGCTCCCATGGTCTTAATTGTCTCTACAGCCGTCATACTTTCAATTAAAGTCGCATTTTTATGTAATGAGCTTTTAAAGTTTTTTTCAATTAACTTTTTAACGGCACCTTTTATAACGAAGCTATAAGCAATAATAATAAATACTGCAATTAAGGGAATCATTGCCATACTACCTGCAAATAAATAGATAACTAAGATAAACAGAAAAAAGAACGGTACATCAATAAAAACTGCAATTGTTGCGGATGTTAAAAAATTCCGAATACTTTCATAGGAGCGAACATTATCAGAAAATGCACCAACAGATTCAGGGCGAACCTCCATTCTAAGAGACATAATTTTTTCAAATATTAATGAGGAAAGAATAATATCGGCTTTTTTACCAGCCACATCGATAAAGTGTCCTCTTAAAGTTTTTAAGATAAAATCAAAAATAAAAATTAATAAGACCCCTAAAGACAACATCCATAAAGTTTCCACTGCATTATTTGGCAAAACCCTATCCATTACGGTTCGCATATAAAGAGGCGTTGCGATAACAAAAACATTGATAAAAAAAGAAGCAATTAAGACATCACGATAGATACCTTTTGATTGCCAAATAGTACCCCACAACCAATGTTTGTTATGTTTAAAAATATTATCAGGGGTTCGATTATCAAAAACAAACTCTCGACTTACAAAAATACAATAGCCCAAATAAATTTCGTTTAATTTGTCAATTGATATTGTACGTTGAAGAGACTTAGCTTCTGATGGAAAAATCAACGTTGCCGAATCTTTATTTTCATTAAATGACTCTAACACACAGGCTTTATTGTCTTTTAATAATAAAATAACCGGTAAAACCATGTCGGGTATATCAGTTATGTCTCTCTTCTTTATTTTTGAATTAAAACCAGCTCGATTTGCAGCACGATGGAATAAGTCAGGGGTTAATTTATTATCAACTAATGGAAGGCCGGAAACTAGTGAACTAGCAGAATGAGGGTTATGTTCGAGTTTAGTTAAAATAACTAAACTTTCCAGTAGACTGTCTTCAAATTTAGTTCCATTAAAGTCAACAGCCTCATGTACATTGCCACTATTATCTAGCACATCTGATTCCTGGATAATTTCTTCAGCCACGTTATTTCCTTAGATTTTAATTGATATAACATTGCCTTAACAAAATCTAAAAGTCAATATGGTGGTTAATGTAATAACTGTACCAAAGTACAGTAGTAAAAAAATCACATGAAACTATAATAAACTATTATGGGTATAGAATGTTTAAAGTATCATATTAATTTATAAACTAAATCAGGTGCATTATTATGGCTAACGAAATTGGAACAGTTAACTTTTTATCAGGTGTTGTTAAAGCAATCAACGCTCAAGGTGAAGAAAGAATTTTAGAACTTAACGATCGAGTTCAGGCCGGTGAAAAAATTGTTACCGAAAATGGCAGTAGGGTTTCAATTACGTTTGATGATGGTAATACTAAATTAATGCTTACAAGCAATGACGAAGCCTTGCTTGATAAAGATATATTTGACCCTGATTTTGATCCCAATAGTGCCCTGACAAATAATTCAGCTAAGGTCGAAGATATTCAGAAAGCACTGGAAGATGATCCAAACTACGACCCTACACAAGACCTTGAAGCGACAGCTGCTGGTGCTGGTGGGCCAAATGGAGAAAGTTCTGGTAATGCTGTGGTTGTTAATCATGAATTGTTAGGTGTTAATTTTACTTTCTTGGATACCACTACAGCTACAACTGCGACTACAGCGACTACAGCAACTACGGCTACAACTGCAACTACGGCGACTACAGCTACAACCGCGACAACTGCAACTACGGCTACAACCGCGACTACAGCAACG
>JADGAU010000251.1 GCA_015231865.1 Gammaproteobacteria bacterium
AGCAATTCTAACTCAGAAAACTTTATTACTTTCCAGGATTTAATTCTGGCTTTACAGAATTACTGGGCCAAACACGGATGTGTACTGATCCAACCTTATGATATGGAAATGGGTGCAGGAACATTTCATCCTGCAACATTTTTACGCTCAATTGGCCCTGAGCCCTGGCGTACTGCCTATGTACAGCCTTGTCGTCGTCCAACTGATGGTCGATATGGTGAAAACCCGAATCGTTTACAACATTATTATCAATTTCAGGTAGCGCTTAAACCTTCACCCGATAACATTCAGGAACTCTATTTAGATTCTTTAAAAGAATTAGGCATTGATCCTTTAGTTCATGATATTCGCTTTGTTGAAGATAATTGGGAATCACCAACCCTTGGTGCCTGGGGCCTTGGTTGGGAAGTCTGGCTAAACGGTATGGAAGTCACACAATTCACTTATTTCCAACAAGTTGGTGGCCTGGATTGTAAACCTGTTACGGGCGAAATTACCTATGGTCTTGAACGAATTGCTATGTATTTACAAGGTGTTAAAAGTTTGTTTGATCTGGTTTGGACAGATGGTCCAAGTGGTAAAGTAACTTATGGCGATGTATTTCATCAAAACGAAGTTGAAATGTCTGCTTATAATTTTGAACATGCTGATGTAGAAAACCTGTTAAATCAATTTTCACAGTATGAAAAAGAATCTAATCAGTTTATTGAACTTGGTTTGCCACTTCCTGCTTATGAAATGATGGTTAAAGCTTCTCATGCATTTAACTTGCTGGATGCCAGACATGCCATATCGGTTACTGAACGTGCTCGTTATATTGGTCGTGTTCGTGCTTTAGCCAGAGCTATTGCAACGGCATATTACGAAAGACGAGAAGCTTTAGGTTTCCCTTTATTAACTGAATCAAAATAACCCTATTCAAGGAACTATATAAGGAACTATAAAGGTGCAAGAAGATTTACTTATCGAACTTGGAACAGAAGAGTTACCACCAACGGCATTAGCCAATTTATCTAAGCATTTTAGCTCTTATATTCAAGAGCAATTAAATGAATTAGGGCTTGGCTATAGTAAAGTAAAATCTTTTGCATCACCAAGACGACTTGGATTATTAATATCAGCGCTTGAACCAAAACAAGCGGATCAAACCATCGAACGTAAAGGACCTAATATTAAAGCTGCCTTTGATGCTGATGGTAATCCAACCAAGGCTGGTGAAGGTTTTGCTCGTTCGTGTAATACCACTTTTGATCAATTAACTCAGGTTGAAACTGATAAAGGTACTTGTCTTGCATTTTCCATGACCAAAGAAGGTCGTACTGTTAATGAAATTATTCCTGAATTAATCCAAACCAGTTTGGATAAACTACCTATTCCTAAACGTATGCGTTGGGGTGATCTTGATGTTCAATTTGTTAGACCTGCGCACTGGCTAGTGGTCTTATATGGTCAAGACGTTATTGATTGTGAAATATTATCTATTAAATCATCTAATATTACCTATGGTCATAGGTTTCACCATCCTGAAGCCATAGTGATTCAAAAGCCTGAACAATATGAAAATCTTTTATTAGAAAAAGGCTATGTAATTGCTGATTACAATAACAGACAAGAAAAAATTGTAGCACAAATCAATACTGCCGCAGAAGAGGTTATGGGTCATGCGGTTATATCACAAGATTTATTAGATGAAGTTACAAGTATGGTTGAATGGCCTAAGGCGGTGGTTGGAAGTTTTGATGATGAGTTTTTATCTGTACCTGCAGAAGCTCTAATATCATCAATGAAAAAACATCAAAAGTATTTTCATTTATTATCTCAAGATAACGAAAACGAACAACGTCTACTACCTCAATTTATTACTATTTCCAATATTGATAGTCTTGATGAAACACAAGTTAAAGAAGGTAATGAACGCGTTATACGTCCTCGTTTATCTGATGCAATGTTTTTCTGGCAACAAGATTTAAAAACACCTATTCAAACGCATCTAGATGGCTTATCTAAAGTTATTTTCCAGCAAAAATTAGGTTCTATTGAAGATAAATGCCTTCGCATCGAAGAGTTAAGTATTGTATTGGCAAAACAATTAACTATTAATGTAGATGATTGTCAAACCGCATCTAAACAGTGTAAAGCTGACTTGATGAGTGAAATGGTTGGAGAATTTCCTGACTTACAGGGAATTATGGGCAGATATTATGCTGTACACCGTGGTGAGACTGACAATGTTTCAATCGCTTTAGATGAATATTATTTACCTCGCTTTTCTGGTGATAGAACCAGTAAAAATTCTGTTGCTCAGGTTGTTGGTATTGCAGATCGTATTGATACCTTGTGTGGAATTTTTGCTATTGGTTCTCCGCCAACTGGAGATAAAGATCCATTTGCATTACGTCGTGCTGCTTTAGGTTTAATAAGAATTATTGTAGAGAATAACTTAGATGTTGATCTTACAGATTTAATACATCAGTCTTTAGCTTTATATCCTGTGGATATCTTCAAAGCAGATAAAGAAGAAACTGCTAATCAAATTTTAAATTTTATTCTTGAGCGTTTTAAAGGCTACTTATTAGAGCAAACTGAATACAATGCACAAATATTTGAATCTGTACGCTCAATTAATATCTCTCATCTTGTTGATTTTATTGAACGTATGGATGCCGTTGTATCATTCTTAAAACTTAATGAATCAGAGGCCCTTGCCGCTTCTAATAAGCGTATAGCTAATATTCTTAAAAAAGCAGAATGTGAAACATTTAGTATTGATGAAAGCTTATTAAAAATAGATGCAGAAAAGAGTTTATTTGAGCGCTATAATCAAATGCAAAATGAGCTTGCTTCACTCAAACAATCTAAAGACTATAGTGCTTACCTACATGTATTAACGAAATTAAAAGAACCTATTGATACATTTTTTGATGAAGTGATGGTTTTTGATCAAGATGTTAATTTAAAAAATACAAATATAGATGAACATTATGATTCAAGTAGAATCAAAGAAATAATGTATTGTAATAAAGATATGACATCAGGAAAATTAAGTTTATGTTTGCAAGAAAATAAAGAACATATAAAACTTGAATTTGAAAATGATAAATTAAAAAGCACTTATTATCTTG
>JADGAU010000252.1 GCA_015231865.1 Gammaproteobacteria bacterium
TATTTTTCAAAGTTAATGATTGTGCTTCTATTGTATTTTCCAAGCTCTTTGAAGCCAGTTCTGCGATTTTTTGAAGCTCATCATCAGTATGGGAATTATGTCTATTATTGGAACTTTCTTGCTGAACATCTTGCTTTTCTTTTGATTGTTTAAGATTGATATCTTGTTGCAAATAACTATATAAATAACTTTCCAAATATTCAGTAAAATCATTAAGTTTGTTTTGCATCCGATACCAATGCGATTTTTCACGCCAGGCAAAGACAATGGCGGAAAAAATTCCAGCTAAAGATGTACTAAATTTAAAAGTAGCCGCAATTAATAGCATCTGCAAGGAATCACGAACAACATTCAAATCATCTGATAACAAGCCTGTACCTGCTGCATACAAGGCAGCAAGCAGACCAATAAAGGTGAAAAACAAACCAGTTTGAATAAACATTCCCGGCAATGACTGATAAAAACGAATATTTATTTGTGAAGAAAGCAATCGATGCAAATTTAAGCTTTTATTGACTTCAAAATTATCTTGTTGAGAATGACCTAAACGATGGATAAATAAATACCAAGTATGCGTAAATAGTGAATGTTGTGTAACGATATTTTCTAACTGCTGGAAAAACAGGCTATTATCATGTGAACATGAAATCTCTTCTATCTGAGTAAGAATACTAGATATTTGCTGGTTAAACGGCGCAATTAATCGACGATAAGAAAGCCATAAAAAAAATGAAAAGAACAACAGGATAAGAGATATCGCTACTGGAAAATAAACCGTATTAATGAAATTAATTAATCGTTCCAACATAATTTTTAACTATTACCTTAATCATACATTTACTGTAATCTTTGAAAATATTACGAGTAAACTTGTTGTTGGTATTGATAAACTTTGACTCTTGCCAAGTAAAACAGTTAACATTATACACCAATATATTCATGGCGAATATGAAACTAAAATTTTGCCTATTTCCAATAATATAAGAGACTTAAAACGTGCTTGAAGATTCAAAGAATTCTGTCGGTTTTGCTGAACAAGATGAAGCGTTTCATCAGCAACAGTCATTCCAGGACTTTAAGTCAATTTTATATAAATGTGAAAGCGAAGACTTCAACTATATTCAATCCGTTTTAAAAAGTTATCTGCCATTTTCTGGATCATCTAAACTTGCTGTACTTTGGATGAAGTATCAGGAAACACCTGGCTTATATAAACAAGCTTTGGTTGAAGAAATAGACAATCAAATCCGTTACTTTGGTTCTTCGAATTTTGCTTATTTAAAACGCTGTATTGATTCTCTGGATAACCAATATATAGAACCTTGTGTTAGTGCATCAGAAGTAGTCAATGATGTCTTTTCAAAACTCAAGGTTAAAATTAAGCTTGGACCATCAAGTATAGAAACTCGATTACAAAGGTTAGTTTCAAAGGTCGTAGAACATGAACTGCTCAAGATGCCTCCTGAAAAGTTAACTGAAGCATTTAAATCGATTGGTATGGGTGATGCGGATATTAATAATCTATTAGAAAAAATCCAGAAAAGTGGAAAAATTGCCATTTTACCCGTATTGATAAAAATTCTTGGTCCTGAAATCACCTTAAATGTGATTCAAACCATTATTGTCAGTATGTTGGCTCAAATTACTGGAGCGGAAGCAGCAAAACAGCTGATGAAGGAAGTTATTCGTAGAAATCCCTGGATGAATGCTTTGGGGCCTATTGTCTGGGTACTATCCAGCTCCTGGTTTGCATATGACATGCAAGGTCCGGCTTTTCGAAAAACTATTCCTATATGTCTATATTTAGGGATAGTTTCAATGAGAAAAACAAAGAAAAATTAACCGTTATTTTAACTTTAACATATCTAAAGCATCATTCTGAAGTTCAGCGAGTATATTTACAATTCCTTTAGTTAAAAATATCAAATGCTCTGTATCAGCTTCAATCCTGCGCAAAATATCTAACACTTCTTTTTCCTGTGACTCTAAAAGTCCAAAGGTATAAAACTTATCTTCAATATCTTGAATAGCTTTATTCATAATCGAAATTTGACTTTCGTATGCCTGTTCAACCATTTCCTTAATCACATTTGAAGATTGACTTATTTTAAATCCAATCTTTTCCTGCATTTGAAAAAATTCATATAATTTAATCAAGCTATCACAAGCTCTTAATAAATTAACAATATTGTCTTTAATACATATATATTTTTCGGTACTTTTTTTGGGCATATTTTTTACAAGAACTGAAATAGAATCATAATTAATCTGTGTTCTAACACCAAATTCAACAAATCGTTGCTCACTACGTTTTTCTTTAATAACATCTGTATCTAATTCAGATAAACGATCTGTATTGGTATAAAAAAGATTTTCGCCGCTAAAAGTGATCATTAATGTCACTTTTATCTGATAATGATCGATGATGTTTAAAATAGCCCCAATGAGATCGTCAATGTTTTTAATTTCGTTTAATCCATAATATATTTTTTGAATTTCGCCCAAATCACCCGCTAGCGTGAGACTTTTTTCTGTTAAAGCATTTGATTCTGCAATGGATTGATGTAAGGATTTAACTCTTTCCCTTTTTCTCAAATGACGATCTAATGTCATTCGAATATGTTCAGTTGAATCAACAAAGCCTAGATAACTATCAAAATACTGAGGGAATACTTTTTGTGGTTCATCCATTGATAACAGAACATTATCAACTAACATACTTTGCGTAAAACTTAAAATATCTGGTAAATCTTTATCTGATACATATTCATCAGAGATCATCAATAAATCAGGTTCGTTTTCTTCCAATGCAACAGACAAACCCTTAATTCCAGAAAATGTCTGGATGTTTGTATTATCATCAAGAGCACGTGAAAAAATATTATAAAATTTACTATCTTGTTCAAGTATATAAATTAAATTCATGAGTTATTTCAGCTAGCTTATTTTATATACAATGAGAAACAATAGAACTTAATTTCCCTTCTATTTTGTTTCTAAATGGTTTCAAAAATAGGGATAAATCAAAAGACATCACCAGTTCATTCTCACTAAAAACAGTTTCCATTTTAAAACCTTTTCCGGTGACATTAATCTGATCGACTAATTGTTCAATT
>JADGAU010000253.1 GCA_015231865.1 Gammaproteobacteria bacterium
GAACTAATTGTTGCTCATCTTCATTCAGTTGAGTCATATGAACGGCAATCATTTTTTCATTTAATAGTCCTAAATTATCTAAACGAGCCAAAGGTCGACAATGATAGTTTTTAAGTGATTGCTCTATTTCATCTTTCGTTTCATGTACATGGATATGAATCGCAATATCTAATTGTTCAGCCTGCTTTATGCAGGCCTTAAAATTTTCATCACTAACGGTATAAGGTGCATGAGGCGCCATTGCTGTATATATTCGGGAATGATGTTGATATTGATGATGCAGGCTTAGCCCCTTGTCCAGGTATTCTTTTGCAGTACCAGCCCAGGCAGAAGGAAAATCAATCAGGATTTGTCCAAGCACGGCTCGTATTCCTGTTTTATCAGCAAGTTTTGCAGTCACATCCGGGAAAAAATACATATCATTAAAGGTCGTTGTACCGCTGCTAATCATTTCAGCAATGGCTAATTCCGTGCCATCAGAAATAAACTCCGGATTCACATATTTAGCTTCTGCCGGCCAGATGTGCTCTTGCAGCCAGGTCATTAAAGGCAAATCATCAGCTAATCCGCGCATCAGGTTCATTGGACTATGGGTGTGGCTATTGATCAGTCCAGGTATTAGAATATGCTCGTTTAGATGGTGAATATCATCACTCTGATAACGATGTCTGGCTTCTTCGCCGGGTAAAATATCAGCAATTTTACCCTTATTAATAATTAAAACATGTTGTTCTAATACCTGCCCTTTGGGTATAACAGGTATAATATAGGCAGCATAAATAATCGTGTCACAAATTTGCATAATTTATCGATAGAAAGTTAATGGAAAGTTAATGGAAACAATTCAACCAATTCTCTGGGAAAATGGCGTACTTAAATTACTTGATCAACGTATCTTACCACACTCGGAAGACTATATAAGCTATCAGAACTGCCGTGATGTTGCTGATGCCATTACCGATATGGTCGTTCGAGGTGCTCCGGCTATTGGTATCACGGCAGCTTATGGAGTTGCTCTGGCCGTAAAAAAATATACGGATGTAGATGTTAACCGTTGGCAGGAATTAATTGAAGACGATTTGATTTATTTATCAAAAGCGAGGCCAACAGCCATTAATCTTAACTGGGCAATTGACGAAATGAGAAAACTGTTTTCGCAATGTAATGTCCTGAATCCACTGCCTGAAGTGCAAGCATTAGCGATTAAAATTCATCAGGATGATATTGATAATAATCGAATAATGGGAAAATTAGGCGCCGATTTAATTCGTGAATCCATTACAGGTGAAATCAAACCCGCAGTGATTACCCATTGTAATGCCGGTGCATTAGCAACGGGCGGATATGGTACCGCTTTGGGAGTGATAAGAAGTGCCTGGGAGCAGGGACTGATTTCTCATGTTTATGCAGATGAAACGCGTCCCTGGTTACAAGGAGCTCGTTTAACCGCCTGGGAAATGGTCAAAGAAGAAATACCGGTTTCCTTGTTAGTTGATGGCGCTGCCTCTCACGTCATTAAAACTTCACAGCAGACAGACGCACCGATAGGCTGGATTATTGTTGGTTCTGATAGAATTGCGGCTAATGGTGATGTTGCCAATAAAATTGGCACTTATGGTTTGGCGGTTAATGCAAAATATCATGGCCTGAAAGTGATGGTTGTGGCACCAACCTCAACCATAGATTTTAAAGTTGCCAGTGGTAATGATATTCCCATTGAAGAAAGAAGTAATCAGGAAGTGTTAAACTTTGCGGGCAGTAAGCAATCAGCTAAAGGAGCGCTAGCAAGAAATCCGGCCTTTGACGTAACACCGGCGGAATTAGTTGATGCTATTGTCACTGAAAAGGGCGTTGTGCTAAAACCTACTACAGATAAAATGTTAAACCTGAAATAAAGCTATCATCAGGTTTGATTAAATTCTAATTGTATTATTGCGCCACCATCGGGATGATTATTTGCGTAAATATTGCCGCCAAACGATTCCATTATAATTTTTGATGTTGCTAACCCCAGGCCAAAACCAGCCTGATGATGAATTGCATTTGATTGACCAAATAAAGCAAATAAACGTTGTAAAGATTCTTCATCAAATCCTGGACCTTGGTCTCTAATGCTAATAATTAATTTATTATCCAGCTGTTTTGCATCTATGTCTATAGTTCCTGACTCAGGTGAGAATTTAATTGCATTAGATAAGATCGCTTCGAACATTTTACTCACTAAATCATGATCACATTGTATATTAATATTGTTAAGTTTAGTCTTGTCAAATTGAATATTGATCGCTTTGGCTTCTAATTTATCTGACATTTTATTGCTTATAGAATCAATTATGGGCAAGAAAGGAAACTCGATTAAGTGTAACTTATAGTTTTTACTATTTAGCTCAGTAATAAGTAATGCTGCTTCAGATAAGTTTAATAATCTTTGGGCTGATATTTTAATGTTATTGACATAATTTAGTTGCTTTTCATCTAACTGCATACTTAGAATTTCAGAAAAACCAAAGATGCCATTAAGCGGTGTACGTAGTTCATGACTAATAATATTTATAAAGTCGCTTTTTGCTTTATCTAAATGATTTAATTGTACATAAGCTTCCTGTAATTCCTGAGTTCTAAGATCTACCTTTTGTTCAAGTATTTCATTCATTTCAGCCAAAGATTTTTTTGATAAATACAAATCTATTTGTGTATTAACCCTGGATATCAATTCATCAGGGTTAAAGGGTTTAGTGACGTAATCCTGCGCGCCTAACTTAAAACCTTTTACGATATCTGTCTGTTCTGTATTTGCTGTTAAGAAAATAATCGGGATGTGTTGTGTTTCATTTTGCTCTCTAATTCGCTTACAAACTTCATAGCCATCCATATTAGGCATTACAATATCTAATAAAATCAAATCGTAGTTTTGTTTTGCTAACATCTGTAGAGCTTTTTCACCATTTAATGCATAAGAAATATTCTTAATATATGGCTGTAAAGTATCTCCCAATAGTCTTATAGTTTCAGGTGTATCATCGACAATAAGTACTGACTTTTCTTTTAAATCCATTAATCTAACTC
>JADGAU010000254.1 GCA_015231865.1 Gammaproteobacteria bacterium
GCCATTAATAATGGCCAGGTTCCATTAGATTATTTAGTTACTTTGATAACTTTTAGTAATGTCAGTAGTCTAATTACCATTATTCCTTTAGTTATGTTTTTAGCCATCATTTTAACTTTAAGCCGTTTATATAGTCTAAGTGAAATTGTTGCTATGAATAGTTGCGGTTTTGGACCTTCCTCTTATTATAAAGGATTAATGCCCTTTATGTTGTTTGTTTTAATAATTGAGTTTGCATTAGTTATTTGGATCAATCCTAAGGCTAATAACTACATCGAACAAATAAAGCAGGTTGTGGCTAATAAAATGTCTATCGATTTAATAGAGGGGGGAAAATTCAATTTGTTTTCAGGTGATAAACAGGTTATTTATGTTGACGAAATAAAAGACAATAAAAACTTAAAACGAATTTTTATTCGCCTGCAATCAAAAAATGAGCAATATATCATTACCGCTAATAAAGGTTTTGTAAAAGAAGCCTATGATGATGGATCACGTTATTTAGTTTTAATTGATGGTTTTCGCTATGACGTTATTTTAGGTAAAGAAGACTTTAAAAAAGTGAGCTTTTCTCAATATGGTATATTAATTAATCCAAAAGCCTGGAGAACGACCAAAAAAGATGAAGACTCAGAGGCTTTTATGACTTTATGGAAACAGCGAAGTAAACCTGTCATACAGGCCGAATTTCAGTGGCGAATATCTATGATTTTAAGTATATTTGTGCTTTTTATGGTCGCAATTCCTCTATCTAAAATTGAACCAAGGAAAGGCCCTTATTCTAAAGTGCTCCCCTCAGTTATTCTCTATTTCCTTTATTATAGTTTATTAAAAGCATCCGTTGATTGGATTAGTAATGAAAGCATTCCTTTTTGGCTGGGACTTTGGTGGGTACACATCAGCTATCTTATTGGCTCAATAATATTGTACCGATATCAATATGGACAGTTAAAACTAATTAAGAAATTAAAGCCGGTATAATTTCTAAAATTTTATTATTGAGTTGATATGCCTGTTCAAAACTACCCGCTTCAGTATAACAACGAAATTCTGGTGCATTTCCAGACGGGCGCAGGTGGATAATATCATCGTTATTTAAAGTAATTCTTAAGCCATCGACTACATTGATATCAACAATACTAGCCTGTGCATCTAATGCAGAAGAAAAATCCTGTATAAACTTTATTTTCATGTTGTCTTCCATTTGGCGTTCTGCATTTATATAACTATTGAGTAGTGCCATGCTTTTATCCGATGGAATTTCCTTTATTCTACCGCTATAAGTATAACGTCCTGGCAATCCATCCATTAGTTTCGACATTTTACATTGTTTTACTTTTGAAAAATGTAATAAAGATAAAAGTACGATTAAAGCATCCCGGGTAGGCAGTGGAGATAATTGCTGGCCATTGGCTTCAAGTCTGTCGGCACTTAAAAAACCGCCATTGGCTTCGTAACCGGCAACATGTTTTTGTCCTTGAGAGAGAGCGTATTGCATCATCTCAATGACATAGGGCGAACCGATTCTTGTACGGTAAACCTGTTGAAAAATTTTTGCTTTCTCAACTAGTGTGTTAGAACTAACGGGCGTAATTATATGCTGAACATTGAGGTAGTGTGCACATAAAATTCCAACAATATCACCTCGAAACCAAATACCATTCTCATCTGATATTAGTGGTCTATCAGCATCACCATCAGTTGATACAATGGCATCTAATTGATATTTCTCGACCCACTCTTTGGCAAGCCTTTCATCTTCTGTACGGACAGCTTCAGTGTCTACAGGAATAAAAATTTCTGAACGACCAAGGTTAATCACTTCGGCTCCGAGTTGTATTAAAACATTACTTATTAAGTCTCTGGCAACACCCGAATGTTGATAGACTCCAATCTTTAATTGACTAAGGGCATTGTCAGGAAAAAATTTGAGGTAACGGGCAATATAAAGTTGCTCTGCCTGTAAGTTTACAGTGGGTAGATAATTTTCGGCTTCAATAAATTTTCCAGATGAATTAAATATTTCCTGGGTCAGTTGAATCTTTTGTGAGCGAATCCCTTCTTCGTCAGCTTTAAGAATTTCGCCATAAGCGGTGTTAAATTTAATACCATTTCTATCATCCGGGATATGACTTCCAGTGACCATAATGGTTGGTATTGTATTCTCAATACCGTATAAAGCGATGGCAGGTGATGGCAGGGTGCCGGTATTGATAATTTTTAGGCCACTATCTTGTATGGCTTTGGCACATGCATTCATAATTCTAGCGGTGCTGGGGCGTAAATCACCTGCAATTGCAATCGATTTTAGAACTGGCATATCTTTAATTGTACGCAGGTATTGAATGAAACCGATAGTATAGGCATAACATATTTCATCGGTCATTTTTTCTGCTAAACCTCTGGCACCACTGGTACCAAAGCCTACACAACTGGTGTTCATTAATTGTTCAATTGTTTGATTATTAATCATCGTATATGCCTATGTCTGTATAAAACAAGAATAAAATAACGGACTTATATCCTAGTGAAATACTTGGTTATTATTTATGAATTAGTTATACTAATTAACAATTGATAATATTAAACATTAGGACAGTTAAATGAAAGAACATTTTGAGCAAATCATTGCGTCAGTTGGAGAAGATATTACCCGCGATGGACTTATCGATACACCACAAAGAGCGGCTAAAGCTTTTCAGTTTTTAACAAAGGGATATGCTCAAAATATTGAAGAGGTTGTTAATGGAGCAATTTTTGAATCAGATAATGATGAAATGGTTTTGGTGAAGGATATCGAATTGTATTCTTTATGTGAGCATCATTTGTTACCATTTATTGGTAAATGTCATGTTGCCTATATTCCTGAAGGCAAGGTCATTGGCTTGTCTAAAATTGCAAGAATTGTTGATGTTTATGCCAGACGTTTGCAAATCCAGGAAAATATGACGAAACAGATAGCTGAAACAATTCGAGATGTTACTGGTGCAAGTGCAGTTGGTGTCGTTGTTGAAGCTAAACATCTCTGCATGATGATGCGTGG
>JADGAU010000255.1 GCA_015231865.1 Gammaproteobacteria bacterium
TTTTACATATTCTGGATCATCATTCGAACTTAGTCCTTGATTTATACTTAGTACACCATAGAGTGATAGTATAATAGTTAGCAACACTTTGATAATTAAGATTATTGGGTTTTTCTTTTTAAGAGTTTGTTCTTCCATATTTGTTATGTCTTCTATACTAAAATGCTTTTTTCAATACGTATTCATTATTGGGTACAGTATGTATAAGCAGTTGCCTATCATTGTAGCAATATATTCAATAAAGTGAACGTCCGTTATCCACCTTTTACTTCTATTTTATAGAGAGATTAGCTTATTACTCTGATTGACGCAAAATTGCCGATTTCGACCGTTGATGAAGATCAAGGTGCGATTTGAGAAAAAGGTTCCAGTTTTAAAGATGATTCGTCTGATCAGCAACCATGGCAGATTGTCCAACATCTGAGTATTAAGTTTTGAGTATCTACCTTAGAAATCGTGCAGGCTCAGATGTCGGACAATCCTAGACCTTAACAGCCATTCACAATTAAATAAAAACTATAAAATAGTTTATACTTACTGATTAACTTGTATGCTTTCGGTATTAATAACTACTCTAAATCCCATATGATCGTCAGCACTATTAACCTCATCAGCATTTCGAGTGACCGTGTAAATAGTATGTTTCTCTTCTGTAACAGTATTAACATCAACCCAACTACTACCTCGGTTGACAGCTCGTATATCAGTTTCGCTTACATCCGTAGACTTTATCAACGGGTCAACTACTGCCTCACTCGTATAATCCGCCATATAGTCTTTGACTAGACAGCCAAGGTTTCCTGCCATATCCAGCACACCGAATTCAGATGCTCCAGCAGGATAACTACCAACAGGAGAAGTTTTAGCATAGCCATCTTCAATCTCAAGAACTGCTGTCTGGGCCTGACAGCTAGATGTTCCATGAGTAGTAAAGTAGGATTTATCACAAAAATTAAGTTTTGTACCATCTGGATCAGAGTCACCCCATGGATATTTTTTCTGGATTGTTCCTTTAGCTGAAAGTTCCCACTGTGCTTCGGTAGCCAGATCTACAGCCAGACCTATCTTAGTTGAAAGCCAGTTAGCATAGGCAATAGCATCATTATAGCTAACACATGTCACAGGGTGATTATCAAGTGACGACGTACTAGCAAAAGCATTTTTCCAGTTTCGACCAACTGTCGCTTCAAACTGCCCATCTTCTACATATACCCAACAACCTGTTGCTCCTGATTTTTCCATATCACTGACATAAGCTTTTTCTTCAACAAACTTTTTAAACTGAGCATTGGTAATTAAATTCTTCGATATCCAGAAATCTTTAGTAATTGTAACTTGATGCTCGGGGCTTGCACCTAAAACTTCATAACGATCATCCCCCATCGTAAATGTTGTAGCCGGTATAGATATAAAGACTAAATTATCAGAAAATGTTACTTCTTTTCGTCCTTTTGAATTGGTTGTTTCAGACAATACTTTAATTTCTGAATTAGTTGTAGGATCAGAGCTACCCGAACTTAAATCATCATTGACTATTGTTCTGGTTTTCGAAATGGAAGTGACGCCAGCAGGGAAACTAACGCCTTGGGGATTACTCAAAATAAGACTAAATGTTTCGTCTGGTTCATTTACAGTGTCTCCAATTATCTCAACACCGATAGTGGTACTGGTTGTACCAGCATTTATTGTCGCTGTCCCACTGGCTTCTGTATAATCTTTACCGGCAATAGCTGTGCCATCCTTAGTTTCAAAATCAACGGAAACATCGGTAGTTAACTGACGACTTAATTGCAAAAGAAAGTAGTTTGTGTGGTTAGTATCTCCTTCATTTGGAGAACTACTAACTTCAGAAGAAGTAGTTGGTTGTGCATGTATATTCAGAATTGAAGCTGATAATAATAAAAGTAATGCAGTGGGCTTTAGCATTTATGTTCTCTATTGTGTTGTTTATTTAGAGTTATTTCATTCTTTATATTAATTAGTGTTAATAAAGTCTATGTTAAGTAAACCAAAACATCAAATACTTTATGTTGTTTCATCAACCACTGATGAATATTAAATATGTTATAACGTATGAGGAGAACTTTTTTATGTATTAATTTAAATTTGAAAGAGTTTTTTGAAAAAAAAACTAGAACGACATGTTAGCGAATGATTTATTTTAACCACTTCAACATTAAATGTCGGCTTTTTGCCGATGGACTAAACCGCTCCGCGGTAGCTCGCGTCTGAACTCTACTAAGCTTTACTGATAAATCCTAATTTGCCGTTACTTTATTAAACATCTCAGTAATGCTCGCAGATTATTATCCGCAATGGGTAATGAGCAAATTATTAAAGAGCTGCAATCTGAGTCAGATAGTCCTGAGCCTAGCCAGGAGCAATACATTGATACCTTCTACTGTGCTGTCTGTGGTTCAGTCAATATCAAGGTAAGTGCGATTGACCGGCAACCACTAAAACGAGCTCCACCCAGAAAAATCGGTGTCACCTTATGTTAATGCATTCGAGCTTATCAAAACAATTTCAATACTATATTAGACTGGTAATAGCGTCTTATTGTCTAATACCTGTAAATAGGCAAGAATATCATCCAATGAGGCACTTAAATTATCTTCAGGTAAAGCAATGCTTGCTCAATCATTCTGTAGTTGCTAGTTCAGTTAAAACCCCAGACAGAAAGCACTCATACTTTACCCATAGCATCGAATGTGAAATCCGCGGTTTCGTCCTTAGGAGATTTTCCAACATCTGAGCATTAACATCGAGTTTATATCTTAAGTTCAGTGAGAGCTCAGATGTCAGACAATCCTACACGACAACAGCCGTTCGTTAATCAAATAAGATGATTTATTTTTAATTTATTTAATTGATAGTTCCAGCCTTTTTCCTAAAACAGAAGCAAACTTTTCTAGTGTGGATAACCGTATATCTTCAGCATGATTTTCAATTCTAGAGATAGCCGATTTTTTTGTTGATAGTTTATCAGCAACTTGCTCTTGAGTAAGTCCAGATGCTTCTCTTGCTTGTTTCA
>JADGAU010000256.1 GCA_015231865.1 Gammaproteobacteria bacterium
GTTTGACGACGTATATTTATACCTAACCATAATCTATCCGGCGTTTGCTTTTCTTTATCAATATATCTTTCATAATAATAAAGTGACAGTTTATATTTTTGTTGTCGATAAAACAGTTTTGCCATACCGATTAAAGCATTTGTATTCCTACTTTCTTGCTTAATTGCCGTTTGCAGATGCTTTTTAGCCAATTCCATTTGATTTTGTTTAATTGCACAATGACCAAATTCAGAATGAGCTTGTGATAAACGGTCATATAAAGTATTTTTAAAAACCTTATTATAATATATTTTTCCTTCTTCAAAATTACCTTGTTCACATTGGAAAGATCCATAATTATGGTTTATGGCAGCGTCATATGGACTTAATTTATGAGACTGTAAAAAGTTACTTTCAGCCAATTTATATTCATCTAACTTCCAGTATAAAATGCCGAGGTAATTGTATGCTCTTGCATTAGTGGTATCAAGTTTAATTGCCCTTTGTAGCTTTAACATTGCCTTTTCATAATTTTCTTTAGCAAGATATCCTGCACCTAAGGCCGTGTAATTGTCTGATGGGCTTGGCTTAGCTTTATTATCCCGATGTTTTATATTGATATATTGATCACTTAAAACAACTGTTTTATTTTCTGCAGAATCTATATTATTTCCATTATTCACTTGAGCAGGCATTGTCTGACAGCCGACAAGGAAAAAACTAGCCATTAATAAAAAACAAATTTTTCTACTTTTCATAACTAAATTATATATTCGCTTCTTTGTTTACGTTTAGTTTTATCATTTACTTTACCTGCCAATTGACCACAAGCTGCATCAATATCATCTCCTCTTGTCTTTCTAGTCATAGTGACTAAACCAGCTTTTTGTAGAACTTCTCTAAAAGCCGTTATTCTGTTATTAGATGAACGTTTATAGCCACTATTGGGAAAAGGATTAAAAGGAATTAAATTAACCTTACAAGGAATAGATTTTAATAATCTAACTAATTCATGAGCATGTTTTAGTTCATCATTAATATGATCCAACATCACATATTCAATGGTAAATTGTTTTAATTTAGTATCGCCTGAAAAATAATAACGACAAGCTTCTAGTAATTCAGCAATTGGATATTTTTTATTTAAAGGGACAATCATATCCCTTATTTCATCATTGGGTGCGTGCAACGAAATTGCAAGACTAACGTCGGTGACATCTCTTAGACGTTTTAAGGCTGGTACAACACCGGCAGTGCTAATAGTTACTCTTCGCTTTGATAGACCATAGGCATTGTCTTCAAGTAAAATTCTAATCGTTCGGGTTACCTCATCAAAATTAAGTAAAGGCTCCCCCATTCCCATAAAAACAATATTGGTGATAAGCCTGTCACCTTTATGTGTTGTGCCCATGGCTCTATTTGCCACCCAAACTTGCGAAATTATTTCCGCACTGCTAAGGTTTCGATTAAACCCCTGTTGTGCGGTGGAACAGAAACCACATTCTAAAGCACAACCAATTTGAGACGAGACACATAAAGTACCACGATTTTCTTCAGGGATAAAAACCGTTTCAATACAATTACCGCTATCCAATTTAAGTAACCATTTAACCGTTCCATCATCAGATTTTTGTTCCTGAATTATCTCTGGCAAATGAATACAAGCAATTTCATCTAATTTAACTGCTAACTTTTTGCTCAAATTAGTCATGTGTAAAAAGTCATCAATATTACATTGATAAATCCATTTCATAATTTGTTTGGCACGAAATGACTTTTCTCCTATTTGTTCAAAAAAAGAAGTCAATTGTTCTAAATCAAGTCCTAATAAATTTTTCTTTGCAGGACTTGAATGAAATGTTATGTCTTTTACGACTATTGCGGACATGATTTATTATGGTTTATGATTATTATTGTTCAAACAAAGTATTATAGTTTGACTTGATTATTGATGCGAGTGAAAAATGACTTTAGAAATTGAGCCGATACGAAAGCTTTGACAATTTGGTAACTATTTTTTCCCACTCTTCTTTTGTGCTTTTATTAATTCCAATCGGTATGCGTTGATTGTCTCAATATTATGGCTAATAATTTGTTGCGTCAGTAAATTAAATTTATCGTCATATAGTTCAGCATGAAGAACTTTTGCAATCTTTTGCGACTGCTCTACAAATTTTTTATACGCATCAACACAATTCATGGGAAGTGGCAGTTGGATAAAAACAGATAACCCAGGTGTTGACATAGAGTGAATTTCATCCAGATTAAATGTACCTGGTTCCATCATATTGGCAAGACTAAATAAAATATAATTATCTTTTTCATTAGCAGGATAATGAAAAATATCCATTTCACCAAAAATCATTCCATTAGTCTGGCAGGCATTTAATATTTCATTTCCGGAAAAACGATGATTCTCTCGTTGTATCGCCATAGAAATAATTAAATCACTCATTCCTTCCGGCAGTTTCTCATTTGCAAATGTTAATTTATTTGATGAACTTTCTTTGTTGTCAATATTAATGATATCAACATCATCTTTAGTGGAGAAACCTGAAGGTAAATCACCTGCTTCATATAACTTAGTTACTTTAACTTTTCCTATAATTCCGTCATCCTGATTAAGCAAAATATCCTTGTCTTCATCATGGTAGGAAAAATCATTAAAATGATTGGTATTTTTTTTGTTTTTTAATAGGCTGACAACCGCAATAACTGCAATGATTATTAAGCCGATTATTAAAAGAAAAATAGTTAATTCATCCATAAGATAATACTTTATTAGAATCTAAAAAAAGAAAACATAATTATTATACAGGTAATATTTTGAAAATATCTATACCCATGATATTTACTTTACTAAATCTACCGCCTCTTGTAAATTAACATCAACAATTCGAGAGACTCCCGGCTCTTTCATTGTCACACCACATAAGTAATCTGAAATTTCCATACTTGTTTTATTATGAGTAATGAAAATAAACGACTTAAGAAGTTTATTA
>JADGAU010000257.1 GCA_015231865.1 Gammaproteobacteria bacterium
TTTATTATTGGAAATAAAGTTAAATGATTTTTTTGAATATGCGATTTCTAATGTATTTGACGATGAAGGTCTTAAAGTAAAATTGGAAGAAGTTAACAGCAACCTTTATTTAGCTGGTGAACAATGGTTGGAAAAATCTAAGTCCTGGTATTATCAAGCTGAACAAATAATTGATACCAGTACGACTGATGAAATTCATGTTGAATACACGGGCCAATTATGGCGTATTAGAATCGTTGCTCCTGCTCATTTTAATGAGCAAATGTCTATGCTTGAGGAAAAAATTTCTTTGATTATTGGGGTAATAATTACTTTATTAGTCACTTTAATTATTTTTATTCAGCAGAGGCAAACTTTAAAAATTCAAGTTCAGGTTCAAGAAAGGACTCGGGAGTTAGCACTTAGTGAAGCGATTAGTCGCAGTATTCTTGAGTCAGCCGCAGATGCAATTTTTAGTGTTGATGATAATGGAATTATTAGCCGTCTTAATCCTGCAGCTATTGAATTATGCAGTTATGATGAAAATGAGTTAATAGGTAAAAGTATTAAAAAAATAATTCCTGAGTGCGGTATTGACGATGACTCCAACTGTCGCCTTGATAAATTTACAAAAGAAAAGGCTGTTGAAACGGTTGTACTTGGTAAAAATGATAAAAAAACTATCGTTAAGTTATCAATTCGAGACATTGGTTATGAGGGACAATTCAAATATATTTGTATGATGCATGATTTGACAGAAATAAAGGTTGTGCAACAGACACTTGAATCATTATCTCAAACAGATCCATTAACAAAACTTTATAACCGCCGATACTTTGATGAACAAATGAAATTAGTGTGGAAACAAGCTGTTCGTGATAAATCTCCTATATCATTAATGATGCTCGATATTGACCATTTCAAACTTTATAATGATTTTTATGGACACACCAAAGGGGATGAATGTTTACAACAAATTAGCCAGACTTTAAAGTTAAGTTTTAATCGTTCTATCGATCTTGTTGCCCGTTATGGAGGAGAAGAATTTATTATCTTATTACCTAATACAACCGATGTTGAAAGTATGGCAACGCGTTGTATTGAAAATGTCCGAGAGTTAGCAATACCCCATGAGAAGTCATTTACTTCAAATATTGTTAGTTTTAGTATGGGGATAAATACTATAATACCTAAATACGACGATAGCATTCTGAAATTTATAAGTAATGCAGATAGCGCGTTATATAAAGCCAAGAAAAAAGGGCGAAATCAGTATCAAGTGTATATAAATGGTTAAAGATAATGCTATTGACACATTCACTGGTGATTTCTATAATAGCCAACCCTATTTAGCCAATTGTAGTAAGACTATTCTTTTTGTGGCTAAAACCCAAAGTGCCAGCGTGTTGGAATTGGTAGACAAAGTGGATTCAAAATCCACCGCTTTCGGGCGTGGCGGTTCGAGTCCGCCCGCTGGTACCATCTTTTTTTGATTTTGTATTTAATTATATTTAATAAAAATATTAAATCTTTGCTATCACGTCTAAATTAAGCTAATAATATTTCAGCACTATTACAGTCTTTACTTTCTAGATGATTGAGCATTTCTTTAACGGTATAATGTTATCGGCTACTGCGGCTAGCTTATTTTAAACTCTGGTGCCTTCATTTTTTAGTGCCTTTGTTGTTATTTCATTATAAAGGTGAGTAACATTAGCATAAAGTTTTCTATATTCTTCATGTTTTGAAACAAAATCTGCATATTGCTGAGTATCTTTTAACACTTCATCTAAAAACTCGATATCGGAACTTGCTAAAACATGACCTTCATCAACTTGTTGCTTAATCTTCATGACACGTGGCAAACGACTCTTTTCAAAACGTTCCATAACAGCTTGTAGAACACCTTCTTTTTCTAACGAATAAGACATAATAATTTCCCCTTTTTTATATTCTAGTTTATTTTATTTAAATTAAATAGAAATTATTTAGTTTCTTTATATCGAATATTAAGATCAGAGGATAGAGGATAGAAGTTAAGTTTCCTATTGCTTTTTAATGATGATTAAAATCAGTCGAGTTTTCTAATGTGTTTTCATCGATATCTTCAAGCTCTTCGCCTTCAATAACGTGTTTTTCACTTGCCCATGCACCCAGGTCAATTAATTTGCAACGTTCACTGCAAAAAGGGCGATAAATATTTTTAGTATCCCAGGTGTGTCGTTTTTTGCATGATGGGCAGGTAATTTCAGAAGACATGTTATCTATTATAATAGGCAGCAGGATAATTTAAATTCTACAGGGGCATTAATAGTGACTGATTTTTGTTCGATATCAGTTTGAAAAAAACGAATACTGAATCGATGCTTACCACCACTTAATTCAGGATAAAAGTCCACATTGGTATCAAGACCAACGCGAATAAGCTGATAAGGGGATTTGCTATTAAGACTGCGCTGATAAAAACCATTATCAACAGCTATAGATTGTGGTACAGCACTATCTCTTAAAGTATTTAGTATCAAAGTTGTTGCTTTGTCAAAAGGAATTAATAGATTTAACCACCTTTCAAGCTGAACTATCCTTTCTTGTGGCGAGCTATTGAGCCAGTGATGATAAATTGGAATATCAAAATCACAACTGCCACCGGGAATAGAATCTCTTTGCTGGATAGCTTTTAAAAGTTCGCTATTAAATTCGACTTTACTATTTGAATTGAGTGATATTAAAACATTATCAAAGCTTGCAATGGTATCTTTAAGAACTTTTTGATCAATATCAGGTAAAGATGCTAATGCAGATATGGCTTTTTTTTGTCGAATTAATTCTTTAACTAGTTCAGAGTTAATATCAATACGACTGATAATATTATTTATTTCCAGAAGTGTGCTGATCGTGAAGCGACTATCCCAAACCGTCATACCTCTAATACTGGGAACAAAGATCTCTATAATCATCATGGGTATATTTTTAGTTTCTATTGCATCATA
>JADGAU010000258.1 GCA_015231865.1 Gammaproteobacteria bacterium
TTAAACAATCCATGATTAATCTCACCTTAAATTTTGGCAAATCCCAGGGTGACAAGGTTATTTTAAATCGTAAAGGCATCGATAAGATGTTGTCAGTTCTTGAACAGTTAAAAAAAGATGCTTTAAAAATTCGTGAAAAGGGCGGTTTAGTGGTTGTTGACGTTAATAATGCATTAATTACCGCTTATGCCCTGGATAGTCATAAATTCGGTTGTTCTAGAAGTTCTCAGGAGAAATAATCATGGAAAATGATGAAGTTTGCGAATATGAAGAAGAACGTGAATTAGTTAATGATGAAACTGATTGGGGTTACACCTTTGATGATATGGACCAGGATAATTGGGAAGATCATTTGGGTGGACCTGAAGATGATTATTTTGAACAAGCATAGTCAGGAGAGATTATGAGTAATGACAAAATTCATATTGATAGCCAATATTTAAAACTTTCGCCAATTATTATGATGCATTTGGAAAAGTATAAAAGAAATGTAGAGCTGGATCTTGATAACTCAAAGTTTTATATGGTTGGTAATGATATAGAAGTTCATTTTAACAATGGAACATGCATAAAGTTAGGTGATGTGTACTGGATTCCTAGATATTCTAGTTAATTAAAAATTTAATCTTTATTTTTTCAAAATCGTTTCATCATATTCGTTATTCCTTATACAAACATAAAAAAGGGAATAATAGTTATGTTAGACGTAAAAGAAATAAAAATCACCGGCCTTATTCATTCAATTAACAGATTAGCTCAACATGCTGAAACTCAAGAGCTAAAACAGGAATGTCAGTCTTTAATAATAGATTACCAGACTCAAGGGTGGACTGAAGAAAATCAAGTACGATTTAGCATGGCATTTCACCGATTAAATTATTTCTGGAATGAGTTGTTTAAGAAAAAAAGAAGAAATTAAATCTTTTTTATACGCATCAGTTAAGTTTCGACGAACTTACTGGTGTGTTTGATTTGACTGAAACAATTAATTTACTAAAGGTATTAATTATATGGACAATCAAAAAGACTACATTCTAAATGAAAGATTGTTTCTCTTGCCAAACAAAACATTTATTTTAAACAAAAATAATGAGCTTGAGATTACAGAAAGTAAATTCTTGTCTGATAATTCGTCATATACGTATCGTATAGATATGTTTTCTCCAAAGCCTCATTATATTAAAAATAAGGCGATTAAACCCTTATTTCCAGCACTATTCAGCTTTACTCTATTTATTGCATTAATGGCTAATGAAACCCATATCGGCGCCATTGCGTTAATGTTTTTGTTAACACTCTATTTGATTGCCAGATTTATAAAAGAAACGCCCAATAAATATATTTTCTCCAATATGTTCACTGGTTTACCAATAGTGGAATTACATGAAACAGATGGCAACAAAGAACAAGTTCAAGCATTTATTAAGGAAATGAATGTCAGAAGAGAGGCTCTCATAAATCAGGAAATGGTGATGGCGCAATCACAAGACAATTATGCTGAGATTTATACGGAATATTTAGATTACTTATATCGTTCAAATTTGATTACAGCTGAGAACTATAGCCTCGAAGCAGAGCGATTGATGCAATTTGAAGCTTCAATGAAAACGATACATTAATGGTCAGACTTGATGTTAGATAAAGAACAATTATTAAATTGCCAGGAATTTTTAACAACTTTTGATGATAAAAGTAAGGAACTAATTTTATTATTGGTTAGTCATAATTTGTTAGTGGCCTCCCGAACAAAATTGGCTAATCTACAATTAAATTCTAACAATACTTATGGTTTTAATTCGTCTGTCTGGATTGAATTGGGCTTTAATCAGTCGACCTGTCAGCCTCAAAATAACTTTTTCAATGGGCTAAAAGGAATTTGGTTATTAGAAAAGAAAAACAAAGAACTTATATTTTTAGGCAATTCAAAAGAATCTAAATGTATTAGTGGAAAAACACTGCATCAATTTAATATTTTTAGTGATCGTTCTTCTCATATTAATGAATTGATAGAACAACTAGTTTCAGTTTGTATGGTATCAGAGACATTTCAACAATTTTATAAAAGTAATTTATCAAAACAGTTTTCATTAACTCAGATTAGGCAGATTCTATATAAGCTTGAAAATATCAGGGTAAATAAAGCCATTGATTTTTTTAAGAGCTCATTGGATTCTAAGATACTTGATGTATTACAAAATTATATTCCCGCCAATGCATATCAGTATAATTATTTTGTTACAGCTAATGAAATAATTCAAAGAAACCGCCTCCAGGCTGCTAATAGTTATCCATTTTTAATTCCAACATTAACTGATAACTTTTATATAAGACAGTGCATTGATAATGGTAACTCATTGCAAATCGAGATATTAAAGCAGCTGGGTATTACTAAAGGCGTTTTAAAATATTTAAGAACTCATGCTCAGTATTTTGATATACAGTTTTTAAATTTTAGAAATATTCAAAATTTGGGTAATTTTAGTATTGATACACTGCCAAAAACTGAGCGAGATATAAACACCTATTGTCATCATTCTGATAAGTTAATTGAATTAGCCAATTATTTAAAGATGAATCCACAAAAGTTAGCGGGATCATTAACAAATGGTTGGTATCAAGGGATAAATTCATTAGAAAAAATATTAAATATGCCAGTTGATATCACCTTGATTCTAAATATGTTTAAAGAAATGCCTGTTTTTTTATTAATGCCCATACAGAAGAAACTGTTTAATCGGATTGTTATACAAAGCTCACAGCAATTGGCTATCGACTGGTACGCTAATGAAAGTCTCAAGGATTTACTTTTAATAGCCAAAAAATGGCATAACTTTTATTTTAGTATACAAACATCGCATAGAAGCCTAATTAACTATCAAAACTATTTTCATTAAACTCTATAAGAACGACTTTTTTATCTTGAGAGGCTTCACCAAATCCCATTGGAATGGGTGAACCACAA
>JADGAU010000259.1 GCA_015231865.1 Gammaproteobacteria bacterium
CTTAAAGTTTAACAAAGTTATTTGGAATTATAACCTCGGCAGAAAACAATTGTTCATACTGTTTCTTTAAAGCCTCTTTTGCTTCCTTATCACCATGAACAATACGAATCTCTTTTGGCTTATGTCTGATTCGTTTTACAAAATTAATTAAATCCTGCTGATCGGCATGAGCAGAATATCCACTAATTGTATGAACACCGGCTTTAATATCAAACTTTTTACCATCCAGTTCAACACCTCGGTGCCCCTTGTGGGTAAAACCACCTATAGATCCATAAACTTGTATATCACGCCCAGGCGTTCCCTGTGCCTGATAGCCGACAAATAAAATATCATGACGCTCATCTTCCAATAAGGCTTTTAGATAATTAACCACCCTGCCACCCGTACACATACCACTGGCAGCTAACACAATCGCAGGCCTGGCTGTTTTGGCTAAATAATCCACGGTTTGCAGATGAGTTTTATGATCGTCAATAGTGATTAACTGCTCAAAGCTTAAAGGATGTCTTTTCGCTTTTAATCTTTTTTTAGCTTCCTTATCCCAAAAAGGTTTTAATTGCCGATAGGCTTTAGTAAATTTTGCTGCTAATGGTGAATCGACAATAATTTCAATATCCTGCCAGAGCATTTTCTTCTGCCCAGCAATCATTACTTCGTCTTTGCTGGAGGCAATAATCGACTCAATCTCATACAATAATTCCTGAGTTCGTCCAATACTAAATGCGGGGATCAAGAGCACGCCACGATTTTTAAATGCAGAAATAATCAGAGACTTTAATTTTTGTACGCGCTCACGTCGATTAATATGAAGTTTATCGCCATAAGTACTCTCAATCACAACAACATCAGCTCGGTACGGAGACTTGGGTGAAGATAATAAAGGTGTATAAGGAGGTCCTAAATCACCAGAGAAAATAACGCGTTTAGATTTTGAATTATTCTGGCCAATTGAAAATTCTACATAGGCTGAACCTAAAATATGTCCGGCTTCTTTTAACTTAAGTTTAACCTTGTCTGGGCTATCAAAAACCTCATACCATTGATTATAAGAGACAGGGATAATTTGTTTAGTTATCTGTTTTAAAAATTGCTTAATCAATCGCTCATTACGAGTAAAACCAACTTTAACCGCATCTTCCAAAACTAAAGGCAATAAAACCGCCGATGCCTGAGTACAAATAATTGGTCCACGAAAGCCGGCTGCCAATAAATAAGGGATACGACCAACATGATCAATATGGACATGAGTGACGACTAAGGCCTTTATATGCTCAATAGGAAAATTAATTTTCAGAGCCTTTATTGGGTCCTGATCTGCAGAAACTTCTGCCCCCTGAAACAAACCGCAATCAATTAAAATTCCGCTAGAATTAGCAACTCCATTATCAAGTAACAATTCATGACAAGAACCGGTTACACCATTGATAGCACCGTGATGTTTTATTTGAAAATTTGGATAAGTCATCAATAAATTATTAGTTAAAGAAAATTAAGTCAAAAACTCACTAACAACAGCAGAAAACTCCGGTGTTCTTAGATATCCATAAGACTTATGATGATATTTCCAGTCATTTAAAACGATATCATCCTGTACTTTTACGCCTTTAGAATTTTCCTGGTAATCATCGGCAAGTTTCGTATCCACAGCAACAATATCCCGCCAGTCTGAAAAATTGGTCCATCGATTAACATTTGTCGGTGTACGAACTAAATCATTTTCTTCAAATATTCTGTATTTAACATGCGGTAAGCCCAAGGGAGAACCAATGGTAACAAAATGTGCGATAGTTACGTGTTTATGCGAACGACCAAGTAAACGCAATACATCATAAGCCACAATCGAGCCCATGGAATGAGCTACCAACATGATGTGATAATCCTGATAAGCCAATAATTGCTCTGACAATCGATGTCTTAAAGTTTCTCTAACCTTAGCTTCGTGATAATAACGATATAAATCATTGAGTTTATTTTTTAAAATAATTTTGGCAATTGGATTAACACCAAACCATTGCCTTATTTTATCAATAAAATTATCAAGAATATTTTGTGTTCTGGCCCGGAAATTATCCAGCCAATTCTCATTATGTATTTTTATAGCGCCCGGCTGGGCAGGTTGATAAAGTTCATCGGGATCAGAATCAAAGCTCTCGTATAAGACATCCGCCCAATAAACCGACAGAAAATTTAGATCGTGCCCTGACTGTTGAATATTTTTATCCAGGCCTTCAAGAATCGCCCTTTCCCATCCCTGACTTAATATCTCGGGTTCAGGCTTATTTGATAAGCCATGTATGCCAATGATAATTTTCTTCATTAACAACCCGAGCTTCTTAAGGCAATGCTGCTAAGATGCAGGCAATCCTTTCCAACATTTCAATTAGCCATAACTATTATCAGTATATGCAACACCAATAAGATCAATCATATTAGCACTACTCGACGCCGATGAATCATCATCAATAATGGTTCTAGTCACTGATATTTCTGATTTACCTTCAGGAAAGCTAATACCAACCGGGTTACTTAACACTAACTCAAAAGTTTCATCCGATTCAGTCACACTATCATCAAGTAAAGTAACTTCAATGACTACTGTAAGTTCACCTTTATTAATTGTTGCTGTACCTGATGTTTTTACATAATCTCCACCTGTTTCGACAGTACCAGCTTGAGCAGTTCCGTCTTTAGTCGTATAACTAATGGTAACATCTGTGCTTAGTGGTTTACTTAATTGTAATAAAAAGTAATTGATACCATCAGATTCTTTAGGTGTAGTCACAACTTCAGATTTAGTTGTTGGTTTAGGTATTGTTGGCGTAGTTGGTGTTGTAGTATCTGAAAATTCTTCCAGCGTAGATGCATCAATCACTTTATCAGCAAATTGAATTTTTTCAATACCGCTAAGTGTATCGCTACCTTCTGTTGAACCAGAAACAGTCACACTAGAG
>JADGAU010000025.1 GCA_015231865.1 Gammaproteobacteria bacterium
TGTATTATGATAGTTTTTTACGTGAAGCAATGCAGGTTGCAAATTCATCAGCTTTGTTTCTGCAACATAATTTGCGCATGAGTCGTGCTCAAATTTATCAGATAGTGCATGAGAATGTTTCCTTGCATCCAATTGTTTTCGGCAGTGCGGTTGCTTTTGACTTTGATCCGGATGAAATTCAAAAAAGTGGTTTATTTTTTGCCCCCTATGCCTATCGCTCTATACGCGATGGCAAAGAAAGTATTGTTACTATCGATATTGCAAAAACAACGGATTATACCGATGCAGACTGGGAATGGTGGGATAATGCGGAATTAGAAAAAACTGGCTTCTGGACAGCACCATACTTTAGTGAAGACGAATCTAAACAATTAATGGCAACTTATGCTGTTCCAATTTTAGATGATAATGAATTTGTGGGGGTTACTACCGTAGACATTGCTTTAAACCCATTAAAACAGATTGTTTCTAAAGCGCTTTCGCTCGATATGGATTTTCTAATCATAAACCGTAATGGTGAGTATTTATCCGGGCAAAATTCAACAGATATATTAAGCCGTTCCATTTTTGATGAAACAAAAAATAAATCAATAATCGGTTTGAAGTCTTTAGTAGATCGGATGATGGACGGTGAATATGGAATGGAAATTGTCACCGGTTGGGAAACAGGGAAACATGAAAAGCAATGGGTGTTTTACCGAACCATACCAATGACTGGCTGGCATCTGGTGATTAAAGTTGATGAACAAAAGATTATTCAAAAAGCTCGAGATGATGTGTTGCATATTGCCACTTTAATGTTAGCAACTTTAATAATAATTATTATTGTTATCTGGTTGGTGGTTGGACGTATGACTTCACCATTAGAGCGTTTAACAAAAAGTGTTAAGAAATTCTCAACGGGGAAAATGGAGACTATTGCTGATACTAATCGAAAAGATGAGATTGGACTGTTAGCAAGAAATTTTGCCCAAATGGCTAAAGATCTGGTCAAAAGAGAAGCAGATTTACGTCAGGCTCGAAGTCAGGGCTTTAGCCGAATTGTGCAACAATTAACAGGACAATATTTTTATTTTACCCATGATAAATCTGGAGAAATGACTTATGTCAGTAATGAGGTAGAGACTATACTGGGCTATTCAGTTGATGATTTTAAAACAAATTATAATCGTTATCTGACTCTTAATCCAATTAACCTTGAAGCTAAACGAAGAACGCAAAAGTTGCTTCAAGGATTACAACATGAGTTTTCGGAAATTGAAATGATTGATGCAAAGGGGGATCTGCATCAGATAGAATTAATTGAGGTACCTGTTCAAAATGAACACCAGGAAATTATTGGTGTTGAAGGTATGGCTCATGATGTTACCAGTCGTAAAATAGAAGAGGAAAAATTTAAAGTCTTATTTGAAAGTTCATCCGAAGCCAATATTTTATTTAATGATTCCGGTATCCTTGATTGTAATCAAGCTTTCTTAAATTTATTTAATTATAAAACCAAAGAAGATATTGTTGGTTATTATCCTTACCAATTGTGCCCGGAAACTCAAACTGACGGCCGTAATTCAGGAGAAGTTATAAGAAGTGCTTTATTACTGACTTTTGAAGAATCAACTCAACGAGTCCATTTAGAGTTACAAAAGGCTGATGGTTCATTATTTTCAAGTGAAATATCGATTACTTCGTTTACTGTTAGTGATCATTTATTTTATATCGCCATTATTTATGATTTAACGGAAAGAATTCAAACGGAACAAGAAATTCTTGCTGCTAAAAATGAGGCTGAAAGAGCGAATAATGCAAAATCCACTTTTTTATCCAACATGTCTCATGAACTTAGAACACCTTTAAATGGCGTGCTTGGGTATACTCAGGTTTTACAGGATTCAACTGAACTGACACAAATACAGGGCCAAAATTTAAATGCCATTGAAAGCTGTAGCCACCATTTATTATCATTGATTAATGATGTTTTAGATATTTCAAAAATTGAAAGCGGCTTTGTGAAAATAACCCAGTCACACTTTGAATTAAGTAATTTTTTACAGGAGGTTTATCATATTGTAAAGCCTAAATCTCAGCATAAGGGCCTGGATTTAATTATTGAAAAAAGTGAAAGTTGTCCAACTTATATTTATACTGATAAAACAAAATTAAAACAAATACTTATCAACTTAATAAATAATGCCATTAAGTTTACTGAGCAGGGTCATGTTTGTTTGATTGTATTACCAGAAATATCAGATGATCATAGCGCATCTTTAAAATTTGAAGTTAAAGATAGTGGCATTGGTATAGACCAACATGATCAGGAAATGATTTTTGAAGCATTTAAGCAAACAGAACAAGGTATTGGCGAGGGTGGAACAGGTCTTGGGTTAGCAATCAGTCAGCATTTAGCTAAGGTACTGCAATACACGCCAATTAAACTAGTCAGTCATTTTGGTGAAGGTAGTAACTTTAGTTTTAAAATTCCGCTGACTGATATTGAGGATAGTGAATTATATAATTTAGAGATTATGCAGTCCGAACAAGTACACATCGATACATTAACATCAATTGAAGAAGACAAACCAGTCACTAGTGATATATTGAATCAAATTGGTTTGGATTTACTGTCTCAAATCTCAAAATCCAGCCGTTTAGGAGATATCCAAACACTTAATCAATCAATAACTGAAGTCTTTGAATATTCAGAAACATTGGCTAATATGCTAAAAAATTGGGCCAATAACTTTGAATTCAAAAAAATTGAAAGTCATATTCTTGAATTAATTAATCAATTAAAAGACTAGATATTGTCGCAATGACAACTTAAGCAATCGTTCCTCTTTATGTTCTCTATAATAAGATGCTAAAATTACGCTTTTAATGCCTTATTCTTCGGAGTTTATTCAATGCATCCCATGCTAAACATAGCCGTACGTGCAGCTAATGCTGCTGGCGATATTATATATAAATATAGCGATCACATAGATAGCTTGACTATTGAAAATAAGGCTCAAAACGATTTCGTGAGTGAAGTTGACAAGCAAGCCGAGCAGGCGATTATTAAAACCATTAAATCAGCTTATCCCGATCATAGTTTTAAAGCTGAAGAATCGGGTGAAAGGAAAAATTCTAACGAAGATTATACCTGGATTATTGATCCACTAGATGGCACTACCAATTTTTTACACGGTTTTCCTCAATATGCAGTATCTATTGCACTCAAAGAGAAAGGAAAGATAACTCAGGCAGTGGTGTACGAACCTTTAACTCAGGAACTTTATACTGCATCACGTGGTGAAGGGGCAATGCTGAATAATCGTCGTATCAGAGTCTCTAATAGAAAATCTTTGGAAGGTGCATTATTAGGAACCGGATTTCCTTTTAAACAGCAACAGCATCTTGATATTTATCTTGAGACCTTTAAAGCTGTTTTTCCAATGACTGCAGGCATTCGCAGACCGGGTTCCGCAGCCCTGGACTTAGCCTATGTTGCAGCTGGCCGCTTAGATGGTTTTTGGGAGATAGGTCTTAATGACTGGGATATGGCCGCTGGAACCTTATTAGTTCATGAAGCAGGTGGTTTGCTTGGAGACTTTTCCGGTGGACATGAATATTTGCAAAGTGGTAATGTTATCTGTGGAAATCCTAAGGTTTTTAAACAACTCATACAAAAAATTATTCCTATTGTTAGTAGTACATTTGAAAAATAATTCGTAAAGGAAGGTCAATGCAAAAAAAATCTTTACAGAGTTTATGGTCATCTCGCTTTATTTTTATACTGGCTGCAACAGGTTCTGCTGTTGGTCTTGGTAATATATGGAAGTTTCCTTATATCACTGGAGTGAATGGCGGAGGTGCTTTTGTTCTTGTTTACTTATTATGTGTTCTTGCCATTGGAATTCCGATTTTAATGGCAGAAATTTTATTGGGCCGTCGAGGCAGAAAAGATCCTATTAATTGTCTTAAATATTTAGCTGCCGAATCGGGCAAGTCGCCTTTATGGAAATTATTAGGCTGGATGGGCGTTATCGCCGGATTTTTAATTCTTTCTTATTATAGTGTTATAGCTGGTTGGGCTATGGCCTATGTCCCTTACATGGCTTCGGGTATGTTTTCCGGGCAAGGGTCAGACTTCATTAATCAACAATTTGATTCATTGGTTTCTAGTCCAACTACATTAGTTGCTTGGCATACTATCTTTATGTTTATGACTATGTTTGTTATTTCCAAAGGTGTTCGAAGAGGGCTAGAGAACGCAATTAAGTATTTAATGCCAACACTATTTATCCTGTTATTGGTATTATTATTCTATTCTTATAACTATGGTGCTTTTTCACAAGGACTTTCATTTTTATTTTCTCCTGATTTTTCAAAAATATCTTCAGATGGAATCCTATCAGCGATGGGACATGCTTTTTTCACTTTAAGTTTAGGAATGGGCGCTATTATGGTTTATGGTTCATACTTGCCTAAAGATGCCTCTATTACCAGTTCGGCCATTTGGATTGCATTGTTTGATACAATTGTTGCATTAGTTGCAGGAATGGTTATTTTTCCAATCGTGTTTGCGAATGGATTAGAAGCAGCAGCAGGTCCCGGGCTTATTTTTAAAACAATCCCTGTGGCTTTTAGTCAAATGAGTGGTGGTACTTTTTTTGGTAGTTTATTTTTTATTGTTCTAGTTTTTGCTGCCTGGACTTCCAGTATTTCATTGATAGAACCTGCGGTTGTATGGTTAATGGATAAATTTTCAGTCACAAGATTTAAAGCAAGTATCATTCTAGGATTTCTTGTTTGGTCTGTCGGATTATTATCTGCTTTTTCATTTAACATTTTATCCGAGGTAACTTTCTCTCAATCAATAGTAACCAGTGCGGGAGAGTTTGTAATTTTGAAAGATGCAAGCATTTTTGATGTCCTGGATTATTTAACCTCAAATATTATGTTGCCACTAGGCGGTTTATTAATTGCCTTGTTTGTTGCCTGGAAAATGAAAAAAGAATATGTACATCAAGAAATTGCTGCGCATCCGATTATCTTTCCCGCCTGGCAGTTTTTATTAAAATTTGTTGCTCCAACAGCGGTACTTATTGTTTTTATGAATGCCTTAGGTATATTGGCTTTTATTATGAAGTAAAGATTGAATCAGATGACAACCATAAATAAAAGTGCTTTGGTGCCATTTAGTCAGGAAGAGATGTATCAACTGGTCTTTGATGTTGATCGTTATAAAGAGTTTTTACCC
Organism: Gammaproteobacteria bacterium; assembly: GCA_015231865.1. Taxonomy (GTDB): domain Bacteria; phylum Pseudomonadota; class Gammaproteobacteria; order GRL18; family GRL18; genus JADGAU01. The sequence goes on from JADGAU010000025.1 coordinate 5,237, forward strand.
TGGTGTTCTGGTTCAAAACTTTTAACCAAAACGGATGAGTATATAGAAGGGAAAGTATGGGTTAACCACATCGGTTTTAAACAGTCTTTTACCACACGAAACCATTTTATTAAAAATGAAAAACTCGCCATTACACTATTAGATGGTCCATTTAAAGAACTCGAAGGTTACTGGTTATTTGAAAAGCTGGACAGTAAGGCAACAAAAATATCCTTACAACTGGATTTTAGCTTTAAAAATAAACTGGTCTCTATGGCTCTTGGTCCTATCTTTAGCCAAATTGCAAATTCTATGCTAGATTCATTTTGTAAAAGAGCATCAAGCTTATATTCGTAATATATTATTAAATTTAATTTGAATGATAGAAAATAAAAAAATTCAGGTCGAAGTTGCCTATGCAACTTTAGAAAAACAATTGATATTAACTATTGAAGCTAATGAAGGCGATACGATAGAAGATGCAATTAAACGAAGTGGTATTATAGTTGATTTTCCAGAAATAGATTTAAGTGTCAATAAAGTTGGAATTTTTTCTAAAATTTCTAAACTAGATACAGCAGTCAAAGATAAAGATCGGATAGAAATTTATCGACCATTAATTGCCGATCCAAAAGAAGTTAGAAAGCAAAGAGCTGCATCTGGAAAGAGAATGAGACAGGGTGGTGGAAAAATAGAAGGTAAGTAGAAACTTTCGAAATGACATTTAGTGCATAAAACACTTTATTTATAACGCAAGCCCAACTATAATATGCACGCTTTCAAAAAGATGAAAAGTGAGTTATTTTTGGATTAAGCTTGATTTATGCTTAGCTGACTGAGATATTCCTATTTGAAAGTTTGTTCAAATTATATTGAAAGTTTTTTAGAACTTTTCAAATTTGTATTGGGCCTTAGGCCCTTTTTTTATTTATGGGACTAATTAAAAAGCTCTATGACAACAATTGTAGATAGTTTAAATAATATGCTGCAACCCGTTATTGAAACAATGGGATACGAATTTGTTGGCATTGAATATATTAGTCACGAGAAAGGAACAATTTTAAGAATTTATGTCGATCATAAAAATGGTATAACGGTTGATGGCTGTGCTGAAGTAAGTCGTCAAGTGAGTGCTGTTTTAGATGTTGAAGATCCAATATCTGGTGAGTATACGCTGGAAGTTTCTTCACCAGGCTTGGATAGACCTCTATTTACTAAAGAGCATTATCAAAAGTTTATTGACCACGAGATTAAATTAACTTTAAATCACCCATTAACTGGGACAAATCAAAAACGTTATCGTGGTGTTATAAATTCTGTCGATGAAGAATCCGGAACAACAATAATTAATTTGACAGTTGATTTAGGTAAAGAAACAGAACAAGTTAGTATCCCTTTAGAGATTGTAAAAAAAGCAAATCTAACGGTTAACTTTTAGATACTTATCCATTGTATCGTTTAAACTTTCAATAAGGTATTGAAATGAATAAAGAAATATTATTAGTGATTGATGCAGTAGCACATGAAAAACAAGTCGACAAAGATATTATTATCTCTGCGCTTGAAATTGCTTTGGCGTCAGCAACTAGAAAAAAGAATAATAAAAATGCTGATATTTGTGTCGAAATCAATCGAGATACTGGTGATTATAAAACTTTTAGACAATGGCGCATTCTTGATGATGAAGTTGAATTGATGCAGTTTCCTGATAGAGAGCTACTTTATTCTCGTACTAAAGATGAGCATCCCGATAAAGAAATCGGTGATTACATAAAAGAAGAAATCGAATCAATACCATTTGGTCGTATAGCAGTTCAAGCAGCAAAGCAAGTTATTGTTCAAAAAGTTAGAGAAGCTGAACGAGAGCAAGTTGTTGAAAAATTTAAAGACAGAATTGGTGAAATGCTAAGTGGTTCAGTTAAACGAATGGATAGAGGTAATATAATTTTAGACGTTGGTTCTAATATAGAAGCTTTAATTTCCAGAGATGAAATGCTGCCTAGAGAACAGGTGCGTATGGGCGATCGTTTAAGAGGTTACTTAAAAGAAGTTAGACAGGAAACTCGTGGACCTTTACTTGCTTTAAGCAGAACTTGTCCAGAATTATTGATAGAACTTTTTACCGTTGAAGTACCAGAAATCGGCGATGGACTGATTGAAATCAAAGGTGCAGCCAGGGATCCAGGTTTAAGAGCTAAAATTGCGGTTAAAGCCTTAGATGGACGTATCGACCCGGTTGGTGCCTGTGTTGGTATGAGAGGCTCAAGAGTTCAGGTAATTTCTAATGAATTAGCAGGTGAGCGCGTTGATATTATTTTGTGGGATGACAGTCCTGCTCAATTTATCATTAATGCTATGTCGCCGGCAGAAGTATCTTCAATTATTGTTGATGAAGATTCACATAGCATGGATATTGCGGTCAATGAAGAACAACTTTCTCAGGCCATCGGTCGTGGTGGGCAAAACATTAAATTAGCTAGCCAATTAACTGGTTGGACATTAAATGTTATGACTGAAGAAGAAGCGGCTGAAAAGAATGATGAAGAATCTAAGAAGATCATCAATCAATTAATGGATGATTTGGAAGTTGATGAGGATGTTGCGTTTATCTTAGCTAACGAAGGATTTGTCTCAGTTGAAGAAGTCGCCTATGTACCCATTCAAGACATGTTAGAAATTGAAGAGTTTGATGAAGAAATTGTTAATGCTTTAAGAGAAAGAGCTCAAAGTGTGTTATTGACTAGAGCAATTAGTAAGGAAGAGCAATTAAGTGATGCTGATCCAGATAAAGATTTATATGAAGTTGAAGGTATGGATGAAAAAACAGCCCATAAACTTGCTTCACATGGAATTATTACAATGGAAGATCTAGCAGAACAAGCGGTTGATGATTTAGTTGAAATTGATGGTATTACCCAAGAACAGGCAGCAAAGCTCATTATGGCTGCAAGAAAACCTTGGTTTGAAGAAGCAGAAACAGAATCTTAAATAAAGCTTTTTAAGAAGATTAATTTAAGAGCGAAAACACAGAAAAAGGCGGTAATATAAGAATGGCTGAAATAAGCGTATTAAATTTTGCAGAGTCAGTTGGTGCTCCAGTTGAAAAAATCATAGAACAAATGATTAAGGCTGGTATCGCTGTTGAAAGTGCTGAAACACTTATTAATGATGAACAGAAAAAACAATTACTTGATTTTTTACGTGGTCAGCATGGTTCTGATAGTAAAGTTAAAAAGATTACTCTAAAGCGCAAGACAACGAGTGAAATTCGTCGTACAGGTAATAAGTCTGTAGTGGTTGAAGTACGTAAAAAGCGTTCTTTTACAAAACCGACTTATAGTCAACAACCGGATGAAGTTTCTGAAGAGTCTGGTGAACTTAATAAAGATGAAAAGCATCTAAGTGATGAAGAATTAGCACTAGCTAAGAAACGAGAAGAAGAAAAAGAATTAATTAAAGCAGCGGAAGAAAAAAATCGTCAGCTTTCCATGGAGAAGTTCCAGCGAGAAGAAGAAGAGAAGCGTAAGAAAGAACTTGAATTAAAAGAAGAAGAACCTAGCCAAAAGATTAAACCAGAAAAAGATTCTGGGGCTAAAGATAAAAAAACAGCAAATGAAGAACAATCAAAGTCATCGAATAAGAAAAATAAAGGCAAGGTATTTTCAAAACCGGATGAACCAAAAGGTGGTAAGCCTAAGAAATATAGCCGAAATAAAATGGGTTCTGAATTACATTTACCTGAAGGTCATGCAGGGAAAGGAAAGCGAAAGACTAAGCATAAAGCAAGTGAAATCAGTAGTGAGCTTAAAGATAAAAATGCCTTTACTGTGCCGACAGAAAAGAAGGTTTATACAGTAGAAATTCCTGAAACAATAAAAGTAGCTGATTTAGCACAAAAAATGTCAATTAAGGCAGCGGAAATCATAAAAGAAATGATGAAAATGGGCACCATGGTGACCATTAATCAAATGCTCGATCAGGATACCGCTGCAATTATTGTTGAAGAACTAGGCCATAAATCTACCTTGCTAACTGGTCAGGAGATGGAAGATGATATGCTTGAAAATCTAAATGATGCGAATCAGAGTGAAGAGTTACCGCGGGCTCCAGTTGTGACTATTATGGGTCACGTTGATCATGGTAAAACTTCTTTATTAGATTATATCAGAGATTCACGAGTTGCATCTGGCGAAGCGGGTGGAATTACTCAGCATATTGGTGCTTATCATGTAGATACTGATAGAGGTATGATTACTTTTCTGGATACACCAGGACATGCTGCATTTACCTCCATGCGTGCTCGAGGTGCAAATGTAACTGATATTGTTATTATTGTTGTTGCTGCCGATGATGGTGTAATGCCTCAAACAAAAGAAGCAATACAACATGCTAAAGCTGGTGATGTGCCAATTATTATTGCCATTAATAAAATTGATAAAGAAGCGGCGGATCCAGATCGTGTTAAAAATGAACTAGCTGCCATGGATGTTATTCCTGAAGACTGGGGTGGTGATGTTCAGTTTATACCCGTTTCAGCTAAAGTTGGTACTGGTGTTGATGAATTATTAGATGCCATTAGTATTCAAGCCGAAATGATGGAATTAGCAGCAGTTGAAAAAGGCCCTGCTAAAGGTGTTGTGATTGAATCCAGACTTGATAAGGGTAAAGGTGTTGTTGCCACTATTTTAGTTCAGTCAGGTCTTTTACAAAAATCAGATATGATTATTGCTGGTTCGGATTACGGACGTATCCGTGTTTTACATGATGAAAATGGTAAAACAATAAAATCTGCAGGACCATCTATGCCAGTTGAAATTCTTGGTTTATCTGGTGCGCCTGCTGCGGGTACTGAAGTCATGGCAGTCACTAATGAAAGAAAAGCAAGAGAAGTCGCTTTATTTCGTCAGGGTAAATACCGAAACGTTAAACTTCAGAAGCAACAAGCTGCTAAGCTTGAAAACATGTTTAGTGATATGCAAAAAGGTGATCTAAAGACCTTAAATATTATTTTAAAAGCAGATGTTCAAGGTTCTGTAGAAGCTATAACCGATTCTTTGGTTAAGCTTTCTGATGATCATGTGCAAGTGAAAATAATTGGTAGTGGCATTGGTGGTATTAATGAATCAGATGCGCAATTGGCAATGGCTTCCAGTGCAATTTTGGTTGGCTTTAATGTTAGAGCAGATGCCTCAGCTAAACAATTGATAGAAAAAGAATCAATTGACTTACATTATTATAGTGTTATTTATGACATTATTGATGAAGTTAAGTCTGCCATGACAGGATTATTATCACCTGAATTTAAAGAAGAAATTATTGGTATTGCCGATGTTCGTGATGTATTTAATGCGCCTAAAATTGGCCAAATTGCTGGTTGTATGGTTACTGAAGGAGTCGTGAAAAGAAATAACCCTATTCGTGTTCTTAGGGACAATATCGTGATTTTCGAAGGTGAACTAGAATCATTACGTCGCTTTAAAGATGTCGTTACTGAAGTTAAATCTGGCCTGGAGTGTGGTATCGGAGTGAAAGGTTATAATGATGTTAAAGTTGGCGATCAAATAGAAGTTTTTGATCGTGTGCAAGTAAAACGTTTATAAAACTTATGGCTGATACGCAAAGAGTTCGTCGTGTTGGCGAAATGATTCAAAGAGAAGTGGCCTTATTGCTACAAAGGGAAATTAAAGATCCCAGAGTTCAATCGGTTACTATCTCTGCGGTTAAAGTGAACAAAGATCTGAGTGTTGCAAGAATATACTACACGATAATCCAATCATCTTCTGATAATTCGGTGTCAAAAGAAGATGTACAGAAAGGGCTTGATAAAGCATCCGGATTTATAAGGCACTTAATAGGCAAGCAATTAACATTAAGAATTCTTCCCAGATTGGATTTTATTTTTGATCAGTCAATTGAACATGGTGCTTATATGAGTAACTATATTGATCAAATTGTTGCTACTGATAAACTAAATAGTGAGAATGATTAATTATCTACTATAAATTTTTGAACTTGTGTTGAAAACCAATTTAATTTCCTATGGCTAATAATGATACAGATACAAAGCCTGACTCATGTGTTGGTCGAAATGTAAAAAAACAGCCCAGACGATCTTATATCCAACGAGAAATCAATGGAATCATCAATATCGATAAACCCTATGGTTTATCATCAAATCAGGTTTTACAAAAAGTTAGAGCCATTTACCAAGCAAAAAAAGCAGGACATACAGGCAACTTAGATCCTTTAGCAACTGGTGTTTTACCTATTTGTCTTGGTCATGCTACCAAGTTATCACAATTATTATTAGATTCAGACAAATGTTATCTTGCAGGGGTCAGGCTAGGTATTAGTACCACAACGGGTGATAAAGAAGGTGATTTTCTTGGTCAGGAAGAATCGACTTCGCATCTTAAAAAGAAGGACATTGAAACTGCCTTATCAACTTTTAAAGGCAAACAACAGCAAATGCCGCCAATGTATTCGGCGTTAAAATATCAGGGACAACCCCTTTACAAACTGGCTCGACAAGGAATTCAGGTCCAAAGAAAGTCCAGAGAAATAGAAATTTATGATATTGAATTAATTAAATTTAATCTGCCAGAGATCATCATTAAAGTTTGTTGTTCTAAAGGAACCTATATCAGAACTTTAGCTGAAGATCTAGGCTCATATTTTCATTTTGGTGCCCATTTATCTTCTTTAAGAAGAATTAAGTCCGGAATTTTTACGGATGAAAAAATCTATACAATTGATCAATTAAATACATTCAAACAAGTTAGCCAAAGCAATGACAATCAAAATCAGGGAGTTATTGAAGAAAAATTAGATCATTTACTATTGCCTATGGACAGTGTGATTTTAGATTATCCTAAAATTATACTAGATGATATACAATCCGAAGATATCAAATATGGTAGACAAACTAGCATTAATTCAGATAGGTGTTGTACAGAGACAGATTTAACCACTGAGCAATTATTTGAATCCGAGGCATACATTCGAATGTATTGGCAAAATGCTACTTTTATTGGTTTAGCTTTACTAAAGAAAAGAAATTCAGAATTTGTATTACAGCCCAAAAGACTATTTATTTAACTAAATCCAAACCTAAATTTTTAAAATAAGTTCGGCTACAAACTTGCTGCCAAAATAGGCTAACATTAGAAATGTAAAAGCACTTAAAGTCAGAGTAATTGATTTCTTGCCGCGCCATCCAAATTGATAATGTCCCCAAAGAAGCACTCCATAAATTACCCAGGCGATAATAGATAATACTGTTTTATGAACTAAGTGTTGGGCAAATATATCTTCAAGAAAGATAAAACCACTAAAAAGGCTTAATGAAAGTAAAATAAAACCTACTAGAATTATTTTAAATAAGAGTAACTCCATGCTGAAAAAGGGTGGTAACGAACGGATAAATCCCGCTGTTTTTCTTTCTTTTAGGAGTTTATTTTGAATAAATAGTAAGATTGCCTGAAGCGCAGATACGCTAAGCAAACTATAGGCAAGCAAGGATAATAGAATATGTACTTGTAGTGACAGAGATGTGGTTGATATTTTGATAATATCAGGAAAAAATAAGTGGATAATTTGTATAATAGCCGCTAAGGGTAAAATAATTAAACCGAGTACTTCTACAGGTTTAGTAAAGAAGGTTATCAGATATAGCAGTACTAGAATACATGCTACCAGGGCTGCAATATTAAAAAAAGAAAAATTTATGCCATTGGGCTGCAGAGTACTAGAGCTTATCGAAATAATAAATAAAATTTCAGCAGCTAAACTAATTAAAAAAATCTGTTTACTAGGATTGTCTTGAAAAACTTGTTGATGACGAATATTTTGAATAAGAAAAATACTGGCAATCGTAAATAAGGTAGCCGAAATAAGGCTAAAATGAATCATTAAATTGGCCATGGTTAGAAATTGAATTGACCTGAAATAGAGTTAATCATAATGAAAATATTGAACCTGAATTTTAAACCATCTTGGTATATACTACCACCTACCTCATAAAAGTAAATATACTTGTAGCTATTCGAGCAAATCATTTCATCCTATTAGGTTGATGCTTATGCATAAATTAAATATTTATAATCGTATATAGGATTACTTTCATGAAGAGACAACTTTATTATTTGACAATTTATCCATTTATTTAAGGCAAAAATATGTTTGACAGTTTATCCCAGCGCTTAACAAAAACACTCAAATCCTTGAGAGGACAGGCAAGATTATCTGAAGATAATATTCAGGAAAGTCTGCGAGAAGTTCGTATGGCTTTATTGGAAGCAGATGTTGCCTTACCCGTTGTTAAAGACTTTATTACTCATGTAAAAGCTCGTGCAATTGGTAAAGAAGTTCTGGAAAGTTTAAGTCCTGGTCAGGCATTAATTAAGATCGTTAACGATGAATTAGTCAATATGATGGGGGAAACTAACGATGAATTAAACTTATCTGTTGAACCTCCTGCGGTTATCCTGATGGCAGGCTTACAGGGTTCTGGTAAAACAACCAGTGTGGCCAAATTATCACGCCGTTTAATTGAACAAAAGAAAAAAGTGCTGGTAGTGAGTGCGGATGTTTACCGTCCTGCTGCGATTGATCAGTTAGAAACTTTAGCCAAAGAAGTTAATGCAGAATTTTTCCCGAGTAATACTTCACAAAAACCGGTTGATATTGCTAAAGCAGCGGTTTCTCATGCTGAAAAACATTATATTGATGTGGTCATCGTGGATACGGCAGGCCGTTTGCATATCGATGCAGACATGATGCAGGAAATTCAGGCGGTACATCAAACCATTAAGCCGGTTGAAACACTGTTTGTCGTTGATAGTATGACTGGTCAGGATGCTGCTAATACCGCAGATGCCTTTAATAAGGCTCTGGAAATTACCGGTGTTATCTTAACTAAAACTGATGGTGATGCCCGAGGCGGTGCCGCATTATCGATTAGACAAATTACGGGTAAGCCCATTAAATTTATGGGCGTTGGTGAAAAGACGACAGCACTGGAAGCTTTTCATCCGGATAGAATTGCCTCACGTATTTTAGGCATGGGTGATGTGCTTAGTCTTATTGAAGAAGCCGAGCAAAAAGTTGATCAGAAAAAAGCACAAAAACTGGCCAATAAATTAAAGAAAGGTAAATCTTTTGATCTCAATGATTTTAAAGATCAATTACAACAGATGAAAAAAATGGGTGGTATGGCCAGTTTAATGGATAAAATGCCTGGTATGGGTAATGTGCCGGATCAGGTTAAAAATCAGGTCAATGATAAAGAATTAATTAAAATTGAAGCGATGATAGATTCAATGACTTTATTTGAACGTTTACGACCGGAACAGATTAAAGGTTCAAGAAAGAAAAGAATTACCGCAGGTTCCGGTACTCAAATTCAAGATTTAAACAGGCTATTGAAACAGTTTAAACAAATGCAGAAAATGATGAAAAAATTCTCTAAAGGCGGTGTTAGAAATATGATGCGAGGACTGCAGGGTAAAATTCCTGGCATGGGAGGAGGCATGGGTGGTATGGGTGGAAAAATGCCGTTTTAATAGCTGAAAAATATGACTCCTTCTTCGTATTTGGTTATTAGCTACAATTAACTTACGAAACTTGAAAATGACTAAACAAAGTAATAGTCAAGTTAAGCTATTACTTTGTTTCTACCACTTTCTTTGGCTTCATATAAGTTTTTATCAGCACTTTTTAGCATCATATCAATATTTTCTTCATAAACATTAGAACCACCAATACTAACAGTGATGCTTATAGCTTCATTCTCACTATCACATTTAATGGCTGTTGCAGCTATTGCTTCACGAAAGGTGTTAGCTAATTCAATATTTTGTTCATGAGGTAGATTGTGTATTATCACGGCAAATTCTTCACCACCAAGGCGAGCAACCAAATGATCTTTAAAATATTCAGATAATATTTTAGCAAAATTAATCAATACAATATCGCCGCAATCATGACCATAGGTATCATTAATTTTTTTAAAATGGTCAATATCCATCATAAAAACAGATGAAGGCAGTTCTAATTTTTTAGCCTTAAGATAGCCTTTATTACCTTCGGTAAAGAAATAGCGTCTATTATTCACTTTTGTCATAAAATCATGATTTGCCAGGCTATTAATATAAGCCAGATGATCTAGCATATCTAAATTCTGGTTTACCCGGCACAACAGTTCGCTATAAGAAAAGGGTTTAATTAAAAAGTCATTTGCACCATTTTTTATAAAATTGGCACTTAGCATTTCATCATTTAAACCAGAAATACCAATAATTACTAATGAATCTTTAGAATAATTTTGTCTAATTCGATAAGTTAATTCGACACCATCCATTTCCGGCATGGCGAAGTCAGTTAAAACAATACGAGTATCTTTATTTTCATTGAGCAGTTCTAATGCCTGCTGGCCATTGCTAGCACAAATAATCGTAAAATTGAGCTTTTCAAGCATAAACTTCAGAATGTCCGATGAAGTTTTGGAATCATCAACAATCATAATTTTTATTTGGTAATTTTTATATAAACGACCAACCAGCTCAGTTGCATATTTGTAGGCATTGGTATTGCCTTTATCAATAAAGTCTATTACGCCTTTATCTAATATGGTTTTGACATAAGCTGAATCATAATTACCGGATATAGCAATACTTTGAACTTTTGCTTTTGAAACCAGATCAATAATTTCACCATTGGGTGCATCAGGCAATGTTAGGTCACAAATTGCAATCAGGTAATCATAACGATACTTATTTAAATATTCTTTGGCTTGTGCATAACTATATGCAACATGGACCTCACATCCCCATTGTTTTTTAAGCATAACCGATAGCATATGGGCAAGCGGCTTAGAGTCTTCAATAACTAAGATTGGTGTATCAATAATTAAATTAAAATTATCCAGCGCAGATGTTGTGCGTTTTTTTAATCGTAGTGACATATCTATAATGGGTTGGTAAATTAAAGCTTAGATTAGCTTAAATTTTTATGTGATACAACGAAAAAATCATTCTTATTTTTTTTGTGTAGGAATAGCATAGATTATGGGTATAGGCATCATTTATAATTTATCTGGGAAGTTAACTAAAATAGGATGATGATCTGATATTTTAATCTCGTCAATAACCTGATAGCTGCTTTTAACATTTTCAAAAATTTTATTGATTGTACTATGTTTGGGGTCAAAATATGTTGATCCTGCAAAAATATAATCGACTTTAATACTTGCTGTTTTAGCATTTTTGGCCCGTTTTGTCGCTTTATTATCGCATAATTGAGTCAGATTCATTTGTTGTATATTTGTCACTTCGAGAGAGTCAGGACCGGCATTAAAGTCACCAGCTAATATCCATATAGTTGGATGGTTTTTCTTAGATTTTTGATTGATACGATGGTTTCTATCATGATTTAGACGAGAAATAATACCTTCAGAAATAATTTCGATTTGCTGTTGCCTTATGTTTGAACCTTGTTTATCTCGTTCTAAAAATCCCTCTCTTTCACCTTTTAATGTTGTTAAGTGGACATTAACAATAAAGAAATCGGTTTGCTGATAATGAAATTGAGCAATCATAGCAAGCCTTGGTTCAGTATTCCGGCTACCTGTAAATAATCCATTTTCAAGCCGCACAACTTCATAATTTAAATCAGCAGATTGAACTGCCTTTTTACTGTCTAAATTCCATATTGAACTATGCTTAAGATCTTTTTTCCATAATATCCCAAGACCATGACTAAGATAAGTATTGTCGGGCCATTCACCTGCCTGTTTTATTTTGCCCCATTTAGGGGGGTAACAATGAAACTTTGTGTCAATGGCAGCATGCATAGTTAAATAATATTGTTTTGGAATGTCAAAGATGTATTGACACTTTTTATCGACACAATATTTAATGACTTCTTGAAGCAGAACAATATCCGGATCTGTCTGTTCAATAAATTTATGTAGTTGTTTATTATATTTTTGCTGCTTTTCTTTTCTTTTAGAAATGGGTGTTTTTAATAAAGAAGCACCGGCAACATTCCAACTGGCAATTGTTAACACAATATGAACTCTGAATTTTTTAATTTTATTTAGGCTAATATTAAACAGATCAATAATAATTTCAACTAAAATTGTATTGCTAATTGATAAGCACTCAATACTTAGGGATAATTAGCAACTATGTCATTATCGATTGTATTACAAATTATAATTCTGCTAATTGTTAGTTTAGCTTTGCTATTACTGGTTTTTAACCTTTATAAGCCAAACTTTACCAGCCGTTTAAGTCAGAAAGGTATTAATAGTGTAGATGATAAATCTCACTTAAATATTCTGGTTTTTTCCGGCGGCACGGGCTTTAGAGAAATAAATATAAATCTCGCTAAATTAACCAACAATATCACCCGGGTTCTACCAATCTGGGACAATGGTGGCAGTTCAAAAATATTAAGAGATAATTTCCAAATGTTACCAGTTGGCGATCTAAGACATGCTCTAATGACTATGGCTCATGGAGAAGGCAGAGTTAGTACGATTGTTAAATTATTTAACTGGCGCTTATCAAGTAGCGATGATAAAAGTATTTTAAGACGAGAATTGAATAGTTTTGTTAATTATGAACACCCTTTAATCAAAAGCATTGAACAAAGATTATCGCATGTTGTTTTAGGTTATTTAAAAAAGTTTGCCTATTCAATTGATGAGAATTTTGATTTACGAAATGGCAGCATCGGTAACTTTGTTTTAGTTGGTGCGTATTTGGCTCATAACAAGGACATAAACTCAGCTATATATGTGTTTCGTAAACTTTGTCATATCCAGGGACATGTTTGGCCTGTGTCTTTGCACGATCATTTGCATATAAATGCACAATTAAGCGATGGAGGCTGTATTTATGGCCAGGCAGATACGACTCAACTAGAGAGTAAGAATCCTAATAATCGAATTGAAAAAATAATTTTTAGCGAAAATCAAACACAAAATTCAATGGAACATGAACCGGCTAACATTAACCCGATGGTTGATGATGCAATTGATAATACCAGCTTAATTGTCTATGGGCCGGGGAGCTTCTTTACTAGTATTTTACCGCACATGATGGTAGAAAGCGTTGCTGAAAAAATTGCAGTTAAAAATATCCCCAAGGTTTTTATTGCAAATTTATTAGAAGATGGAGAATGTAATGGCTATACAGCAAGCGAACTAATTAAACACTTTATAGATACTGCAATTAAACATTCTAATCATAAATTTCAGGCAAATCAATTTATTACGCATATTTTAATTAATAAGAGTCATTCAACAGCCTATCATTTGTTAAATAATCATCATTATTTGCAAGTTGGTGATGATATTGAGAAATTCCGGGAAATGGGTATTGAACTCATTATTGATGACATAGAAAGCCCCTGGAAACGGGGCAGTCATGATGCTAGATGGATTAGTGAATATTTGTATTCGATATTGTAAAAAATAGTTGGCAGTGGGCAGAAAATTTTGACTTTTATGATTAAGGTGTCAAGCTTTTATTAAACTGACAACTGACAACTGACAACTGACAACTGACAACTGACAACTGACAACTGACAACTGACAACTTTTTACTCCGGCATATTAGGCGGATCAAAATCTTCGGTTCTCTTGGGTTCACTCTCTTCAATATCTTTATGCCAGGTAGCCATTTCAGCCAATAATTGTTTTTCTTCTTTAACAATATTTTCAGCAACTTCAATAATAGAAGAATCAGTATGTCTTTTTAGTTGTTCTAAAAAATAGCTGATACGTTCTTCATTCACAATCGTCAGATTCAAAGCTTCTTTGGCACTCATTAAATAGTGGGCATTTTCCATACAATGACAATCAGGATCAGTTAAACCCAATGACTGATATTCCCAGGGGGGAATAGAGGGTAGGGACAGATCAGACGTTTTATATTCAATGCCGTCAATTGATTTTTGAATTAAATTGATGGCCTGCCTAAAAATATCCTCTGCCTCTTTATTATGATGGTTTTCCAGACAGTCGGCCAGATCCTGCAGTCTGTCTTCAGATTCACACTTCATCGCGTGAACAATAGCATATAAATATTCAACGGAATCAATTCTGGATTTAATATCGTCTTTTGCGTTCATAATGTAAACTCTTTTATTAAGTCTTTACGTTGAATTGAAGCATCATAAGTGCAACGATAAACAGGCTTATTACTTTGATAAACAATGCCTTTGCCCATTCCATTATCACTATGGATTCTTTGAGCTGCCAAAACGGAGTCATTAGTTGTTTCACTAAAAACTTCTTTTACCTGGTGCTTCCATTCAGATTGTTCAGGGCAAAAAGTTTTACAGGGACTTAATACTTGAACAAAAGCAAAACCTTCATGTTCAATAGCTTCAACAAAAATTTTACTCATGCCTGAAGGGTCGCCGGAAAAAGCTCTGGCAATAAAGCTAGCTCCAGAAGAGAGTGCAATGGCTAAAGGGTTAAAAGGTCGGATACCTGAACCATGCGGGGTTAATTTGTTTGGCCATTGTGGATCTGATGTTGGTGATGCCTGGCCTTTGGTCATTCCATAAACCTGATTATCCATAACAATATAGAGTATATCCATATTACGTCTGCAGGCATGTAAAAAATGATTGCCACCAATCGAAAAACCATCGCCATCACCACCAGCAGCAATAACTGTTAAATCGGGTCTTGCGGCTTTTAGTCCGGATGCAACCGCTAAACCTCGTCCGTGCACACCATGAAAACCATAGGTATCAAAATAAGCTGGAATTCTGGAAGAACAGCCAATACCAGAGACAAAGCCAACGTCATGTTTTGGAATTTTTAAATAGGCTAGTGATTTTGTTAAGGCACTGAGAACAGCAAAATGACCACAGCCTGGACACCAGACGGGTTTAATGTCAGATTTATAATTTTTGGGTTTAAGATCTGTAGGACTTTCTGTACTCATAAGTTTTCCCCAACCTGAGTCATAATTTCACCTGGGCGCAAGGGCAGGGGCCCGGGTCTTGCGTATGAAAGAGTGTTTCCTGGCAGAGCCTGATTGGCATGCAAATATTGAAAAAGCTGTTTCCCCTGGTTTTGCTCAATAACCATCACTAAATGGCTATCTCCAATAGCCTTGATCAAGGCTTCTTTTTGCAATGGCATAATCAGTCTGATGGCAATCGTTTTTACTGCTTTTCCTCTAGATCTTAATCGTTGAGCCGCAACTTCAACCATCGCACTGGCCGAACCCCAGGTGATCAGACAAATATTAGTATCTTTAATATCATAGTTTCCGGTTTCAATATTTGACCAATAATCTTCGCCATCAATCTGGTAGTTAAATTTTTCAATTTTATTTTGACGTTTGTTCATCTGCGTCAAATGATCATGCGACATTGATGAGGGAGTGCCCTGTGGATTATGTTCCAGACCATCAGCGGTATACATTGTATTTTCCATTCCCGGAATACTCATCGGTGATACACCTGACTCCGTTAACTGGTAACGTAGATAATTATCTTCATTTGCAGCAATTAAACGTTTAGATTCTAATTGAGTATGTATCAATGGTTCATTGATAACAGCACGAGACTGACCTAAAGACTGATCCGATAAAACAATGGCAACGGTTTGTAATTGTTCGGCTAAATAACAGGCCCATTGTGTAGTAAAAACAGAATCAGCAATATTCAGTGGTGCTAAAACCAGATGTGGGGCATCACCATGAAAACCATATAAGGCGATATTTAAATCGGATTGTTCTGACTTTGTTGGAATACCTGTTGAAGGCCCACCTCTCATGACATTAATGACAACTAATGGTGTTTCACTGGTAACCGCCAGCCCCAGGCCTTCCATCATTAGGCTTAAACCGGGCCCGGAAGTTGCTGTTAATGAAGGCACTCCACCAAATGATGCACCAATAATCATGTTTATCGATGCCAGCTCGTCTTCGGCCTGTAATAGATTGCCGCCAAGTTTTTCAAGCCTGGGTGACATCCATTCTAAAACTTCTGTAGCGGGTGTTATCGGATAGGCGGCGACAAACTTTACCCCTGCGGTTAATGCTCCCAAACCACAGGCTTCATTACCACTGATACTCCAGCGTTTCACTGACGGAACAGATAACTTGGCAATTGGATATTTTTCCAGATTGGAATTGTTCATACCTGCAGTGATGCCATCAATTGCAGCCTTTGTTACCTTTTCCCCTTTTTTTCCTAATACTTTGTTTACCGCATGAGTGATGGATGCTTCACTAATCTCAAAGGTTTGACATAATATGCCCAGGCCAATCATATTAGCTCTACCGTCAGTGACCACTTTTGCTTCTTTTTGCAGATCAATGGCCGTAAAGTTAGCCTGAGTGTGTTGTAAAGCCTTTGGTACCTCGCCAGCCTTGGCATCGTATATAACCTGACTGTGATTATTTAATGGGATTTCATCAATGAAGCGTTCGATATTAAACCAGTCGAAAGCAAGTAAATAATCGAAATGATCATTGGTACTATGAAGTTCGTAACTAGAGAAATTTAACATCACTGCAGATTCACCACCACGTATTTGTGGTCCCGCAGAGCGAATCATAAATCCGTAATAACCTTGATGAGCCATGGCCTCAAGAAAGATTAGACCTGTTGTGACTGCGCCAGTACCACCTGAACCGGTAATGGCAACCGAAAAGTATGATTCAGACATAATTGGATCCTTTTAGATTGCTTTATTGTACCCAAGCCAAGTAAATTTTGGTAGTCCAGGAGCAGGGTTTATATGGTTACATTTAAATTGAATTTGATCCGACATGCAGTTTTATTAACTTCATATAATCAGAATAAATGAATGACTTAAATTAAAACGAAGGCGGTTGAGTAATTTAAACTGAGCACCGCCAACGTAAGATGACTATTGTTTAATTAACCATTTTCATTAATTTGGTTAACCAGTTCGCCTAACACTGTTTCTGAATCATCATGGGGGACCTGACACGTTCCTGCATTTTGGTGACCACCACCGCCATATTTAAGGGCCAGTTCGCCAATGTTGGTATTTGAAGTACGGTTAATAATTGAATTACCAATAGCGAATACCGTATTTTGTTTTTGGAAACCCCACATGACATGAATAGAAATATTTGTATCGGGAAAGAGGGCGTAGATCATAAAACGATTACCGGCATAAATGGTTTCTTCTTCACGTAAATCAAGAACAACCAGGTTGCGGTAAATCGTTGAACAACGTTTGATTTGTTCGGCGAATTTATAAGCCTGCTCAAAATAAAGATCAGATCTTTCTCTAACATCCGGTAATTTTAAAATATCCTCAATCGGATGATCCTTACAATAATCAATTAAGTCCATCATCAAATCGTAATTTGAGATTCTAAATTCTCTAAAACGACCGAGACCAGTTCGTGCATCCATTAGGAAACTTAATAAGTCCCAATCTTTAGCATTAAGAATATCTTCTTTACTAAATTGGGCAGCATCCGCTTTATCAACGGCTTCCATCATATCGTAAAACTGACTGCCAAATTTTTCTTCACCGCCGTAATAATCAAATACAACTCTTGCAGCACTAGGCGCATCTGGAATAATAATATGATTATCTTTATCTTCGTTACGAATCTTCTCACTTAAGTGATGGTCAAACGCTAAATGAACCCCGTCTACATAGGGTAAATTGGTGGTGATATCATTACTGGTAATATCGATTTTTCCATCCTGCATATCTTTAGGATGAACAAACTTAATATCATCTATTATTCCAAGTTGTTTAAGCAATACAGCACACACTAATCCATCCATATCACTACGTGTGACTAATCGATATTTTTCCATTACATCCCCCAATAAAATTTTTATACACAATATCAATTTACTTGGCTTTAATCATAGTTTATTTTTTAGTCTTGAACAAGACTGAGCTACATTTTAAATAGACACTGGTATATAATGCTGAACCATATTTTTCGAATTAAACGAGATAAAAATGTCACAAAACAGACCATGTCATCCTTCTTTTGAGTTCATTAATAGCGAAAACATCAGTTCTTTAAATCTTGATGTTGAAATTTATCGACATCGTGTAACCGGTGCTATGCATTATCATTTAAGTTCGGATAATGATGAAAATGTGTTTTTAGTAGCGCTAAGAACAATTCCTACTGATTCGACGGGGGTTGCTCATATTCTTGAACATACGGCACTATGTGGCAGTGAAAAATATCCTGTGCGAGATCCATTTTTTATGATGATCCGTCGCTCACTAAATACATTTATGAATGCTTTTACCAGTTCAGACTGGACTGCTTATCCTTTCGCCAGTCAGAATAAAAAAGATTTTAATAACTTATTGGATGTTTATCTTGACGCCGTATTTTTTTCACGCTTACATGAGCTGGATTTCGCTCAGGAAGGTCATCGCGTTGAATTTGAACAAAAAGATAATAAAGAAACCGATTTAGTATATAAAGGGGTGGTATTCAATGAAATGAAAGGGGCTATGTCTTCAACGGTAAGTACTGTTTGGCATACCATGTGTAAATATTTATTTCCGGCTTCGACTTATCATTTTAATAGTGGTGGTGAGCCCGATGATATTCCTGATTTAAGTTATGAGCAGCTAAAAGCTTTTTATAAGACGCACTATCATCCAAGTAATGCCATTTTTATGACCTTTGGTAACATTCCTGCTATTGATCATCAAAATAAGTTTGAAAGCCAGGTACTATCAAGGTTCGAATATTTGGGTACAGAAATTTCAGTTAATAATGAGAAAAGATATTATTCGCCTATTTGTGTTGAAGAAGCATATTCCTATGATGAAAAAGAAGACGAAGAAAGCGATGAAAAAGGAAATAGTGATCCAGGCTCTGAAACTGCAAGAAAATCACATTTGGTTCTAGCCTGGTTATTAGGGGAATCAAATGACTTAGAACAGCAATTAAAAGCGCAATTATTAAGCAATGTCTTATTAGGTAACTCTGCATCTCCGCTATTGCATGCCTTGGAAACGACCGATTTAGGTCAATCACCATCCAGCTTATGTGGTCTGGAAGATAGCAATAAAGAAATGAGCTTTATGTGTGGTCTGGAAGGTTCATCAAGAGACGATGCCGTAGCCTTTGAAAAACTGGTACTTAATGTGTTAAATAAAGTTGCACAAGAAGGTGTTGATAAACAGTTGTTATTAGCGGTATTACACCAACTGGAATTACAGCAAAGAGAAATATCCGGCGATCATTTTCCGGTTGGTTTATCACATATTTTATCCGGTTTATCAGCGGCGATTCATCGAGGTGATGTGGTTGCCAGTATGGATGTTGACAGAGTGCTTAATAAGATCCGCACCGAAGTCGAACAAACGGGTTTTATTGAAAACCTGGTGAAAACCTTATTATTAGATAATCCACATCGTGTGCGTTTAACCGTTTATCCTGATAAGAATATAGCACAAAGACGGATACAGGCTGAAAAAGCACACTTAGCTAAAATTAAGGCAAATTTAACTGAACAACAAAAAGACAAAATTATTGAGCAAGCAAATGCTTTAGAAGCACGTCAGGAACAAATTGATGATGAGGCTATTTTGCCCAAAGTTGGTTTGGAAGATGTTCCTACATCGATGAATGAAGCAAAGAAAACAATATTACAATCAGGCGAACTGACTTTATCTCAGTATGCTCAGGGAACTAATGGCCTGGCATATCATCAAATTATTGTTGATATGCCAGATATAGCACAGGAAGATCGTTTTTATCTGCCTTTATTTAGCCATTGTATGACAGAATTAGGCTGCGATGGCAAAAGCTATATTGAGACTCAATTAATTCAATCCAGTATTACCGGTGGTATCGGCGCATTTACATCATTCAAATCAAGCCTTGAAGATGAGCAAAAAGTGTTAAGTTATTTTGTTCTATCCAGTAAATCGCTACATAGAAATTTTGAAAAAATGATTTCTTTATTGAAAAAAACATTGGATAGCATTCGTTTTGATGAATTTGCTAAAATAAAAGAAATTATTTCACAAGTTGCCATAAAGCGTGAGCAGTCTATTCCTGGTAATGGCCATCACCTAGCTATGTCTGCTGCAGCAAGTGCTCTCAGTCCGCTAAACCAATATCAATATTTAACTCAGGGATTATTGGGCATTAAACAAATGAAAGCATTAAATCAAAAAATTCAATCTGATACTAATGGTGAAGCGGTAAAGGAATTATGTGATAAATTTAAGATGATTCATCAAGCCTTAATGAATAGTGCTAAGCAGTTTGTTTTAATCACTGAACAAAGTCAGATGGAACAACAATCAAAGCAAATTATCGATTTATGGTGCAATGAGAAAATAGCTGCAGGTGAAAAGCAGATTGATTTTAAAACAACACGTGAGTCTGTTAATTATGCCTGGATGATAAACACTCAGGTTAACTTTTGTGCAAAATCCTATCCTACCGTAACTGCTGATAACGAGGATGCTGCTGCACTAATGGTTTTGGCAGGATTTTTAAGAAACGGTTATTTGCATCGGGCGATTAGAGAGCAGGGTGGCGCTTATGGTGGTGGTGCTGTCCAGGATAATTCCAATGCCTGTTTTAAATTTTATTCTTATCGAGATCCAAGATTAAAAGAAACACTTGATGATTTTAATCAGGCGCTTGTTTGGTTAAAAGACAATAATCATGAACAACAAGCCTTAGAAGAAGCTATTTTAGGTGTTGTCAGCTCAATGGATAAGCCGGGTTCTCCATCGGGAGAAGCAAAGAAAAGTTTTCAAAATAATCTGTTTGGACGAACATTGGAAAAAAGACAGGCTTTAAGAGAAAAAGTTTTAGCAGTGACCATTGAAGATCTGAAAAAAATAGGGGATAAATATTTTAGTGAAAATCAGGCAAGTACGGCTGTTATTACTAATAATAAGCAGTCCTCTATCTGTGAAGAATTAGGTCTGCAATCTTTTAATATATAGAGATTGAGAAGAAGTTAGGGCAAGTAAATGACACAAATACTATCGGATGTTTATCACTTTTATAAACAAAATTTCAGTTCTCTCGTATCCTATATTATTCCCGTTTCTTTATTGATAACGGTAATATCCATGTTTGCTGCACAATCAATGGATTCAACGGATGAAATGGAGCAAATTAAAGTTTTATTAATAATGAACTTTATTTTTAATCCAATATATTTAGGAGGATTAATTTATTTATTGAGTCAATTATCAAACTCGAATAAGCCTAAATTAAGTCAATGTTTGAGTTTTGGTTTATCAAAATGGACGGTTCTATTTGCTGTTTCAATTGTTTATGGTTTATTAACCGGGATGGGCTTTTTCCTATTTGTATTACCAGGAATCTGGATATTTATACGTCTTATTTTAGCCCCATTTTTGGTTGCAATTAATAATGTTTCACCATTGGATGCAGTTAAAGAAAGTTTTATTTTAACCCGAAATGAATTCTGGAATATTCTTGGATTAACCTCTTTGGTATTTTTATCGTTAATTTTAATTCAACAACTATTGTTGAATCATTTGCCGGATAATGCCTGGATTAAGGTGATAGGTTCGGTATTTGGTGATGTGTTATGGTCATTTTTAACAGTTATCTGGTATAGATACTATGATTTGTTAAAAAATGGAAATTAATTAGATTCATAATAAGCTATGAATAACTTATAGCTAAATCAAAATAAATTGAGATATTAATTATTTGGTACTGCTAAGCCCCCTCCAGATAATAGAGCTAGGGAGTTGTACGTGCAAATTATTTTCTATTTAATGGTATAAAAATTGCTATACTATCTCAATAGTATTGGAATTTTGACGAATGGAAAGAAAACCTCAACATTTTATTGCCAGTAGCTCTGCTGCAACCAACAAGAAAGTTGTCAAGGATGTGTCTTTAAGAGACAGCATTCTTTCTGGCGGTGTGGGCGGTAAAAACAGTGCTTGTTTTAAAACTTTAGATATGCGTCAGTATACTATTGGCCCTCATACTAAAGTGATATACAAGGGCTTAACTTTCTATCTAGATAGAAACTCCGAAGCCATTTTTCAGGAAGGGCTTAAGCGCAATAATCAAATGTTCACAATTGGTACCTACGAAGCCATAATGAATGGCCCTCATGTCGATTTAGGTCATATCAAAGGTATTGATAAAGAAGGCAAAGAGCTTGGTATGCAAGCCATGCTCAAAAAAAATCGTGAAAAAATACAGGATAATAGTCAGCAAGCTAATGTGCTTGGTACTTATGCGCCAGAAATATTATCGCTGGATTACAAGGTTCAACGTAAAGAGCAGCGATTAATTTATGTGATGCCGGTAACCATGAACTATGAAGGCAAAATTTATCAGCTTAAAACGAAAGATATCTCTATTCATGGTATTAAAGTTCTGTTGCCAAGAACCATGATTATCCCAGGTAAAATTGTCATGATAAGTTTTGATTATTTTATTAAAGAGCAGGAAGAATATGCAGATGATAGTAAGAAGCGATTTTTCAAGGATGTCCGATATGAAATTATTGATGTTGAACATACGGGTGATAAAACTTTTATTTCTTTAATTCAAAGAGATTTAAATGATATTGCTAAGACTCATATTCATCAATTTATTAATGCCAATCGCTTACAGTACAAAGTCGATTCTGAAGATGCTTTATTAGCAGCCCAGGCTAAATATATTGAGCATATCTATACCCATAATTTATCTAGTATTCCACTTTTTATTAGTGAATATGAGGTGGATGGGCAAATAAACTATGCCACTGAATATATTTTAAGTACGCCTAAAAATAAACATTTAATTGATGCTTTTTTGATTAAAGAAAAACCACCAAGCTATGATTTTTCAGCTTTTATGCTGCCACATAGATTAAAATATTTTTCTATCTCAGCGTTTAAAAATAAAAGTCATTTAATGTTTGTGTATCAAGATAATGGCCAGATGTTTAATGTTTGTGACTTTGAGCTTCAAGATAAAAATTTATTTGCAGAATTGGTCTTTAAAGTTGTACATTTAAAACAAGGGAAAATTTTCAGTATTAATTCCAGTGTCGTCAATCATCCAACAAAAGAGTATATTAAGAGCATTACTGAACATTTACTTATCCATGAAAACCATGATAAAACACAAATGCTGATTAACGCGGTTAAGAAGTATAAAACTTTGCTGATGCTTACGGATGTAACAAAAGCATACAAAATACTGGATCATAATGCTTTAACTGAACATGCAGGTAAAACCGGTGTAATAAAGGTTTGGAGTGGTTTTACTCAATTTAATATGGCAACAACTAAGCCATTGGCTAAAACCGATATGGCTTTGGTGCAAAAAAATATCACCAGAAAATTAAAATTTGATGTACAAAAGACTCGATACGATACCCGTTACGAACATGTGATGCCGGTTAAATTAATGGTAAGAGATATTGAAATATCTGCTCATACAATGGATCTATCTAAAAATGGAATAGGGGTGAACTTTAAATATGAAGCGAATTATCAACTGGCTAAAAATGATGTTATCAAAGTAAGTTTCCCGGAGTTTGATAAAAAAATTAAAGATATTGATTTTAAACTGGTTGATTTTAAAGTTGCGGGTATTAATTTTAAAGATAATCAGGTAATTCTTGGTTTAATCCGACTGACAAGCCAAAAAAATATTAAAGTGGGTAAATTTTTTGAAGATTTAATTAATAAGAATAAAACTAAGTTAAGTATTTGTGCCAATGACCTATTTGAATTGACCATTAATCAAATATTGGAAGCGTATTTAGAAAGTAATATTATCAGCATTCCTATGGTCATTAAAAAAGACAAAGAAAAAGGTCGGATAATCAAACAGGTAGGGTTAAATCAAATTCCTTGCCCTCTTACTAATCATTTTGTTATTAAACTTCGTGGTTATAATTTCAAATTATTAACCAGTCAGACGCGATTAAAAGAAATTTATACCAGAAGTATTCGAAACGAGTCCGAAAAAGAACAATCGTTTACCTTATTTATGTATAAAAATGTCAATGAACAGGGAGTAGAGTATATTAATTCCTACACATCATTTAATATGACAAAAGAGCAAATATTTGCTTTATTACCAACATTATTTGAGCATAATGGCGTCTGTATTCAATTAAATTTTGTTAATGAAATGGGGGCAAATGCGCATGTAATTGAGCAATTGATTAAACAATTATCATCAATTAGTCGTCATGTTGCTAGCAGGTTTCATCACATAATGGAAGAAGCTATTGCCTGTGTCGATATGATAGATATTACCAATGTCTATCACTATCTCAATGAACTGGAATTACCTAAGGAAAGCACGGACAGTGTTTAAAAGTCTTATTCGTTTAATATTAGTTATCAGTCTATTATTGCTAAATGGATGTTTTACTGATGAAGCCATACAAAGTTATCAATATACCGATCATGCTTTAGCAACCGTTATATCCAAAGATGGCGACTATATCTTAATTGCACATTCTGCCGGGCATGTGGATTTAAATCGTATTGATAAAAATATTAAACCTAAAAAAATATCTCAGTGGGCACATCAGGAAAAAGGAAAAACTTCAGTTATTGCAGCAGATTTTTCAAGAGATAATGAGTATATTGTTACGATTGAGCAGCAAACAATCGCCAGATATTCGCTAAAAGAAAAGAAAGTCGTTAATTTCTGGTCACTGGATAATATGAGTGATGTGAAAATATCTGCTGATGGTGAATTTGCATTAGTTGCCAGCAAAGAAAAAAAGACAGATCCTAAAATAGGCACTTTTTTTCATCATCGTTTAATGTATTTTCATCTGCCGACAGGAACAATAAAATATGCACTTTATCATGATAATGCTATTTCATCTGTTGCTTTATCGGAACATGGAAAATATGCCTTATCAGGTTCAGATGATGGTATCGCCAGGTTATGGGATTTAGACAATGGAGAGATTAAATTCGAATGGAATCATAAGTTCAAAGTTGGTGGTAAATATAAAAAATCTAAAATTTCACACGTACAATTATCTGCTGATGGGCGTTATGCTTTAACTAATAACTCTAATGGCGATATTCGAATTTACAATACCAGAAGTGGTAAGTTACACAAAAAATTAAAACTGCCATTAGCAACCATTTCATCGGCAAGGTTTTCAAATGATAATAAATTTGTAGCCATTGGTTTAACCAGAGAGCAATTACAACTCTGGCGAGTTAAAGATGGAGAATTACTCAAAACCTGGCACCCAGCCAGACGTTATATGTGGCAATCCTCATTAGCGGGTGTAAATTCATTGGCCTTTTCCGATAAAAATCATCTTGTAACGATTACGAAACGTGGCATTGCGCAGAAGTGGAAGTTTTAGCTATACTCATAATCTTTTGAAAGCATAAAACCGACTCAAATAAAGTTTCTCCTGATTTAAATTTATTATTTAAAAACAATGCAAAAATTAATCTCTAAATTCAATAATAAACAAGCAACTATAGCCATTATAGGTTTAGGCTATGTAGGCCTTCCCTTATTACTTCGCTATTTAAGTCTTGGTTATAAAGTTATTGGTATTGATATCGATCCTAAAAAAGTAGAAGCTCTAAATCGTAGCGAAAGTTATATCAAACATATCGACTGTTCTGCTATAAAACAGGCAGATAAAAGCCAATTTGAAGTCACGACAGATTTTGCTAAAGTG
>JADGAU010000260.1 GCA_015231865.1 Gammaproteobacteria bacterium
CCCCCCATTAACTCTGCTATAAGCTTAGAAATGGCTAATCCCAGCCCTGTGCCACCAAACCTTCGGGTTATTGATGTATCAACCTGACTAAATGATTGAAACAAAAGCTTTTGCTGTTCTTCTGACATACCAATACCAGAATCTTTAACTGAAAACTGTAATTTGACTTTACGAGTACTTCTAACAAGCTTATCTTCTACACAATAAACAGAAACGATGACTTCTCCTTTGTCTGTAAACTTAATTGCATTACTGACCAGGTTAATTATTATCTGACCAAGACGAAGTGGATCGCCCATTAAGCGCATGGGTACATTGGCATCAATTTTATACAGTAAATCCAGTTTTTTTTCATTGACTTTTGTCATTGAAACAGTTGAAAGGTTATTGAATACTTCATCAAGAGAGAATTCTATCTCTTCAATATTTAGTTTTCCTGCCTCAATTTTAGAAAAGTCTAGGATATCATTAATAATTCTTAGTAATGCCTGGGCTGCATTATAAGACTTTTGAACATAATTCTTTTGTTGACTGTCTAAGTTCGTTTCTAAAGCTAATTGAGACATTCCAATAATCGCATTCATTGGTGTTCTTATTTCATGACTCATATTTGCCAGAAAATGACTTTTGGCTTGATTCGCTTGTTCAGCAACGTTTTGTGCTTCAAGCAAAAGTTCCTGAGTTTTCTTAATTTCAGTAATATCAATAATATTTCCGAAGAAAGTTATATCTTTAGTGACTTCATTACTACTAAAAAATAAAACATCATTATCTTTATCTTTTATTTCACTCGGACTTGCTTCTATCTGAAGCCACAATATATTACCTTCATAAACAACACGATATTCTACTTTTAGTGATGTGAGTTCTTGTTTGCTTTTATAGATATTGTTCAAAAGATTTTCTTTATCTTCCTCTACAATCGTCGATAAAAAGTTATCAAATTTTTTCATTGCATCATTTGTAGAGACATGATGTAAAGGATAGATACCTTCACTGATATAAGTAAAAAAGATATTTGACTTGCTGATTTGCAGTTGAAATACAACACCAGGAATATTATTAGTGATATCCAATAATCTTTGTTTACTATGTTTAGCCATTCTTTCAGATTGCTTTCGATCCGCAATTTGAGTAATGAGCTCATCAGATTTTTTAGCTAATTCAATTTCCAGTAATTTCTTTTGTGTATTATCATGCCAATAACCATCCCACACGATACCCTTTGGCGTTTTACTTGCCTTAGCCTGTCCATTGATATAAAGAATTCCAAAACGTGGGTGTTCAACAACAAATTCATGCTCCCATAAAAACTCCTTACTGAGCCATAAATCATCATCTATTGTTAAAGATGAAAATTTTGAAATTAATTTTTCTCTGTCAGCTAATATAATATAACTGATAGCCTGCTTAAAACTTAATAACACTTTTTTATATGGGTGACCTAATATTTTTCTAACACCTGTACTGACGTAGTTAAAACTCAATTCACTATCTGAGTTATAAAATATTTGAAAGAAACAAACAGGGACATTATCCGTAATATCCTGTAACCTTTGTTTGGATTCTTCAATTTGCATCTGCAATAGCTTTTCACCCGTAACGTCTTCGGCAATAATTAAATAACTATTAGTTTTTACTCCTTGCTCATTAAGAATTGCAGATATTGTATATTGAAAGTTATATTCATGCCCTTTCAAGCTACTTCGACTAATATTTCCATTCCAATTATTACCTAACTCCAATGATTTACGTAAATTACGATATTGCTCAAAGCCTATTTCATTTTCATTAAAAAAAATGCTTAATTGACCAACTTTTTCATTAAATAAATAACTGTTCAGAGAAGTAAATCGTGCATTTATATACTCTATTATCCCTTCTTCATCAGTAATACAAACGGCAAAAGCACTTGATTCGATAGCTCGTTTAAGTTTTTGAAGGTTTTTCTGTGATTTTTTTTCAGACACATAGGATTTTCTAAGGAAAAAGAAAAAGAAACTCACTGATATAGCTAGAATAGAAAATAGCGTTAAATAGCTAAGTTTGATATTAAGCTGAATGTCGTCTTGAATTTGGATAAATTCAGCTGTGGCAGGAGATGCAAGTAATAAATCCGCGAAGAAAAAACTACAAATGACTAATAAGAACTTTTTAGTGGTATTTGCAGCCATATTTAATGCTTATTAGCAATTACTATCAAAATATTTAGTGAAATCAATCTGGAAAAATCAGGCAAAACTATTGTTACAGTATTTCATGAGAAAACTCTTGCTACAGTATTTAGAAGTTGTTCTGAAACTATCGGTTTGACTAACCATCCGGTTGCACCTGCATGTTTACCCTTCATCTTCATATCATAGTCATCTTCAGTCGTTAATATAAGTATAGGTGTGTATTTACAGGAATCTAGCTCTCTTAATTTTGCAATCAATTCTATTCCATCCATAACTGGCATATAAACATCAGTAATAATTAAATCAAAGCTTTCATTTTGAAGCAAATTAAAAGCTAATTGGCCATTTAA
The DNA here is from genome assembly GCA_015231865.1 of Gammaproteobacteria bacterium. Taxonomy (GTDB): domain Bacteria; phylum Pseudomonadota; class Gammaproteobacteria; order GRL18; family GRL18; genus JADGAU01. Next base: position 2,528 of record JADGAU010000260.1, read on the forward strand.
GGAGGAAGTTACTTCATAGCCTTCAGATTGAAGAGATTCTGCAACTAAATCTAAAATTGCCTGTGAATCATCTACAATTAAAATTTTTTTTCTCATGATCTAATCGTTAAGGTTTATTAAAATAAAAACAATATGGTTTTCCTTACACTGGAAATATCTTCAATATTACTATCCAGATAGTAATAGCATATCATACACACTTTTCAAAACTAAAGGATTTATTTAATTAAACCTTTAACCACTGAGATTAAACATAAATATAAATAAACTACCCTATGCTAACCCATGTAAATTTATTCTATTGCATATGGTCTTAAAATAAATAGTCAGGTATTATTAATATTATTTTTTACGGGTTTTATACTATGTGTGGAATTGTAGGGG
>JADGAU010000261.1 GCA_015231865.1 Gammaproteobacteria bacterium
TATTTATTAAATATATAAAAAGCTTAAAATGCACCTAAAAACATACACTCATATAAATAATCTACCTGAATCATGTAATGATGTTTTTAGCAGCAAAGAAAATTATTCTCTTTTTTTTGGTAAAACTTGGTTTAGCTTATTTGAAAAAAACCTTTCAAATTGCATGGAAAAATATGTAATTATTTTTGACAAAACCAATAAACCATTGTTAATACTACCATTTTATTTCAACAATAATACTTTATATGCTATTAGTAACTACTATACGGCCAATTTTCAACCATTATTTGCCAATAATTTAAACATAAAAGAAATTTATGATATTACAGAATATTTTATAAAAAGTTATTTAATAAAAAATAATATTCACTATTTGACATTAAGCCCTGTCAATATTGAAGTAAAGGAAATAACAAGTTTTGTTGACTGCTTGAAAGCTCATCATTTTTCCATTAAAACTGATCATTTATTTGTCAATTGGTTTCATAAACTTAATCTAAACAACTATTATGATAATCTAAATACCTATGAACAGTATTTTCAACAACGACCATCTAAATTACAAAATACAATAAAACGAAAAACGAAACAATTACGTAAAACCGAGTCGCACCATCTTCAAATTCATACATCCTATGATGATATTAAAGCTCAGTTATCAAATTATGACACTATCTATCAAAAAAGTTGGAAGCCTGATGAATACTCCTATCAGTTTATCCATGATTTAATGTTAACTTTTGCCCAACAAAATAAAACCAGACTCGGGATTGCCATGATAAACAATGAACCAGCAGCAGCCCAATTTTGGCTGGTGCATAATCAGGAAGCATTAATCGTTAAGCTTGCACATGATCCTAAATTTCAGAACCTTTCTATTGGAACAATTTTAACCAATGCCATGTTCCAATATGTAATTGAAATTGACCAGGTACATAAAATAGACTTTCTAACGGGTAATGATTCTTATAAAAAAGACTGGATGACTGAGCAACAAGACTTTTATTCCGTTACGGCTTATAATAATAAAACAATTAAAGGCTTAGCTTTATCATTAAAATATCAAGCAAAAACAAACATTAAGAAATGGATGTCTTATCATTTCTCTAATTAGTTAATCTACAATTAAACTGTTACGCAGAGTAATAAGAACTGACAAAGCATATGTCAACAAAGCATATACAAAATAGCTCATATCAACGTCAAGCATTTTATCTTGTTTCACAAGGTAAAAAACTATTTGCTTTATTTTACCAGCCAAACGCTAATGTCCTTGGGCAACTATTAGTATTTCCTCCTTTTGCTGAAGAAATGAACCGCTCTAGAAGACAAATCATTGATCTGGCAGGACAACTTGCAAACTCAGGCTATCAAGTTTTAATCATTGATCTCTTTGGCACGGGGGATAGTGAGGGTGATTTTAGTGAAGCAAACTGGGATATTTGGCAAGCTAATATGCTAGATGGGATGAAATTTTTATTTGAAAAAACGCCATCTAATTCGTCTCTTGATATACTCGGTATACGCCTGGGCTGTTTACTTGCCTTAGATACATTACAAAGTAAAAATTCTATTTTAGATAAGATAAGTATTAATCATTTTTTATCTTGGCAACCTGTCTTTAATGCCAAAAACCATAGTCAACAATTTTTACGACTACAACTGACCAAAAAACTGACCTCATCTACCAACAACTCTTCAAATAATAGTCAGAATAAAAATACTTACACAGAAGTCGCTGGATATTGTTATCCCTTACAATTACAAGATCAACTGAAGTTTAAAGATAAATTATCCCAATATAATCTAACAAAAATTAATAATTTTTCTTTATTTCAAATAAGCCCATCTGAAACGACTACTATTTCAAAAGACATTGAAGATTTATTATTTTATGACCCGACAATAAGGCCCTGCTCTGAGATTAAGATTATACAAGGTAAGAAATTTTGGCAGTTTTATGATATAAAACCTAATAAGGAATTAATATATCAAACTGTTCAAGCAATCTTAGACAAACGTCCTGTTGAGAATAATAATGAATGAAATTGCTTGCCAATTTAAATGTCAGGATCAGGAATTAATTGCAATTTGCCATCCGGCACATAAGGATACAGGTATTCTTATTGTTACTGGAGGACCTCAATATCGTATTGGCAGTCACCGACAGTTCGTTATCATCGCTAGAACATTGGCAGAGAATGGTTTTCCTGTTTTTCGCTTTGATTATCGAGATATGGGTGATAGTGAAACAATTGATAACCAGTCTGAAGAAAGTCAAAGCATTAATTTTGAGCATATTTCAACCGATATTGAATTGGCGATAAATGAGTTTTCTAAACAACAAACTCACCTTAAAAAGATTATTTTATTAGGTTTATGTGATGGTGCGTCTGCTATTCTTATAGCACTGTCAAAAAATTTAACAAGTAATATTAAGCTAGCAATTTCAGGTTTAATACTGATCAATCCCTGGGTTTATCAGGAAAATACAACGGCTAAAACTTATTTAAAGTATTATTATTTTAAACGTTTAGCTGAAAGTGATTTCTGGTTTCGACTATTTAAATTTAAAATTAACGTGGTGCATACATTTAAATCGATAATCAGTAAATACAAAATGGCTTTTTTAAATCATTCAAATAACCGGCATGCCAGTTATATTGATAATATGCTGGTCGGTTTATTGAATTTTAAGGGGAAAGTGTTAACTCTATTAAGCGAAGATGATTTAACAGCACAGGAGTTTGCCTTATTATTAAAAGAACATAAGACATGGGCAAAACAGTTTGAATTAAGTGGAAATAAAATTGTAAAAATAGCTGATGCTGACCATACCTTTTCTACTAAGAAAGATAGAGAAAAAGTAATTCATGTAA
>JADGAU010000262.1 GCA_015231865.1 Gammaproteobacteria bacterium
ACCGGAACGAGGCATGCTAATTTCCTTCAATAAAAATAATTAAAGAAAATGAATGAAAATTTAACGCCAGATAGGAAGAAAATAAAAAGAAAAAAATACAGAAGAAGAAAATTAAATTTGAAAATTTGAAAGAAGATCTAATTTGAAGAAAATTACAATTTCACACCGCCGGATCAAAACAGTTTTAAACTGCCCATGTCACTTAGAATGCCTGTCATAGTCAAACCACTAACAAATACAGAAGTAAAACAAGCAAAACCAAAAGATAAAGTTTATGCACTTTCTGATGGTGATGGTTTATCAATAAGAGTCAAACCTAACGATTCTAAACTTTGGTTGTTTAATTACACTACGCCATACACAAAAAAAAGAACAAGCATTAGTTTTGGTATCTATCCAGAATTATCTTTAGCCAATGCAAGAAAACGTCGTGATGAAGCAAGGAAATTATTAGCTAAGGATATTGTTCCTAAAGAAAATAGAGAAGAAAAAAAACGTATTAACAATATATTTCATAATAATACGCTCAAACATATTGCTAAAAAATGGTTAGAAATTAAAAAAGGTACTGTAACAACAGATCATGCAAAAGATATATGGCGTTCGTTGGAGTTGCATATATTTCCTTCTCTTAGGAAAATCCCCATTCATAAAATAACAGCGATACAAACAATAGAAGTAATAGAACCCATTTCAGCAAAAGGTACATTTCAGTTTAGGGTCTTTTAGTGATAGGTATTCATAACCTAAACGCATTAGATGCAGAATTGTTGGTATTTTTACACGTGAGTCTTCGTTAAATTTCATGTTAAATAATTAATAATATCCATGCTTTTATGCGGCACACCAATTATTTCAATATGCTTACTTTTTTGTATATAGAAAACAAGATGCATTCCTTGAGGAAAACAGAAATATCCCTGTTTTATATCATTACGGGCTTTACCCAGCAAAGGGTTTTCAGCCAGCCAGCTAAATCGCTCTATAAGTGATTCAATATAGGCATCAGCTTGTTGGACTCCCCATTGTTCATAAGTGTATAGCCAAATTGACTCAAGATCAGATTGTGCTGCCGATCTTATTTGATATTTAATGGTCATTTAATGTGTTTTTGATGTAAACCATCAATAAAATCTGCACCATTAAAGTTTTCGACTAAGGGACTGTTTTCACCTGCTTGCAGTTTGTCTCTAAGCACCTGAAGTTTAGTCTCGTCTTCTTCTAATTTACGCAAACCAGCCCGTACGACCTCACTAACAGATTGGAAGCGACCTGCATTAATTTTCTCATGCACAAAATCATCAAAATGTTTACCTAAAGTGACCGATGTATTTCTAGCCATATCAGTTCCTCTAACAATTAATTGTATTAAATATTAATATAGCATAAAATTTGATATTAATCAGGTGATTAATTAAAAGTGTTATTTAGAGGTGATTTTTTCTTTAAGCAGTACTGGTTGCAGTACCAACTATTATTTTAAAATAAAATAATAAATAATATCAATACGATAAGCGCATTAGATAGTTCCCGTCGCCCCACTAGATAATTAATAAAACGTATAAAATACAAAAAGTTACCATACCTTATTCAAGTCTTATCTATCATCGGTTAGATACAAGGTCTGATACAATGATTCACACACATGCCAGTTATTTAGTTAAAACGCCATCGGATGTTTACTATTTTCAAATGCGTATTCCAAATGCTTTAAAGCAAGGTAATCAAGTTAAAGGCAATTTATTTCGTAAATCTTTAAAAACCAAAGATGAACGAGTAGCAATTAAACAAGCCAGAATACTTTACTATGCCATTGATGATGTATTGTCTTATCAAGATAGGCAAGATGAAGCCTATACTCAAATTCAGTCTATTTAGCAAAATTTGACAAACAAATGGGAATAAGAGAATTGCTGATGGATAAAATAACCTATGAGGAAACAAACAGACAAACAGACAAATAAAGCCTCTTATTAATCAATACGACTCATACCATCAGGAAGCTCATAATCTTCATTTAGTTAAGGATAACCATCTTCCTAAGCTATCCAACCTAATGGAAAACTATCTTAGTGAAGCAAAACACAATTGGAAAAAGAAAACGCTTTGTAAGACAGAGCAGGACTATCGCCCTAAACTGAAACTATTTATTGCAATCGTCGGTAACAAACCAGTAAATCAAATAACCTTTGATAGCAAGCATTACCCGATATAAAACAGCTTTGTTTGATGAAAAACATCACCCCATACTTCCAGAAAACTATTTTCTGGAAGTATGGGGCAGTTATAGCGGTATCGTTCCTGAGTCATTTATGACGAAGGACTAATAGCGCAAAGTTAATGGCTTCATTAAGATATTTAGAAATTACCTAATGACTTTGTAAATGTTCTAAACGCTCAGCAAGCCAAACTTTAATTATTGATTGTCTGGTAACGCCGACACGATTTGCTTCTCGATCAAGTGAGTCAAGCATCCATCTCGGGAAATCAACATTAATACGTTTTGTTTCTTGGGTTGTGCGTTTAGCTTTTGAACGGTCAAGATTAGAAAAAACATCTTCACCATCATCAAATTTTTTATCAAATTCAGAAGCTTTCATAAAATTCAACCTCGTTTTTTCTTGACTATACTCATCAATTAATGAAGAAATAATTGTTGTTCCATAACAAGTACATACATAAGTACGGTCTGATTCAGCCTCTACATAAACACCTGTACCTCTTATTCCTATGCTAGCATTGATTGTATTAAGTTGATGCTTACTTTTTCCAAAGACTGTTAAAACGCTACCTGTTACAACTCTTAAAGTTTCAACAATCCAGTTTGAATTAGTATTTTCATTAGATAGTTTTAGTGTTGTATTTGCTCTTA
>JADGAU010000263.1 GCA_015231865.1 Gammaproteobacteria bacterium
CAAAACACTGTAAATTATTAATCATAGGAACTGGACCAGCTGGATACACGGCTGCTGTTTATGCAGCAAGAGCAAATTTAAACCCGGTAATGATTACTGGCATGGAACAAGGTGGCCAGTTAATGACCACAACTGAAGTGGACAACTGGCCAGGTGATGTCAATGATCTTCAAGGCCCTGCCCTAATGGAACGGATGAAAGCTCATGCAGAGCGCTTTAATACTGAAATAATTTTTGACCAAATTACCGGCGTAGACTTATCACAAAAACCGTATAGCTTAACTGGTGACACTGGTAACTACACTTGCGATGCCTTAATTATTGCGACCGGTGCATCAGCTAGATACTTAGGACTTGAATCAGAAGAAAACTTTAAAGGTAAAGGTGTCTCTGGTTGTGCAACCTGTGATGGTTTTTTCTATCGTAACCAAAAAGTCGCTGTTATCGGTGGTGGTAATACGGCCGTTGAAGAGGCACTTTATTTATCCAATATTGCGGCAGAAGTGACCATAGTTCATCGTCGTGACAAATTTTCCTGTGAAAAAATTCTATCTGACAAGTTAATAGAAAAATCAAAAACAGGAAATATCAATATTGAATGGAATATGCAGGTAGATGAAGTTTTAGGTGACAACACTGGCGTTACTGGGTTACGAATTAAGAGCACACAGGATGACTCCACAAAAGAAATTGATCTTATGGGTGTGTTTATAGCCATTGGACATAAACCGAATACGGGTATTTTTGAAGGCCAATTAGAAATGGAAGGTGGATATATTGTGACTCAAAAAGGCAGAGGTCAAAACGCAACTCAAACCAGTAAAGAAGGTGTCTATGCCGCTGGTGATGTTGCTGATCACACCTATCGACAAGCAATTACTTCTGCTGGTACAGGCTGTATGGCTGCACTAGATGCTGAAAAATATCTTGATAACTTAGATAACTAAAATGAAATCAAAACTTAATTTAAAGATATCTACTGTCTTAGGTATACTGGCATTTACCCAGGTTCATGCCGGTAATAGTAGTTTACTGGATGTATATCATGCTGCCCAAAAATCAGATCCGATTTTAAAACAAAATATACAACAACATGAATCCACTAAGGAAACATTAAATCAGGCTTATGCAACTTTATACCCAACTATTGGTGCATCTGCTAGTCTTTCAGAGAATTATACAACTAATATTTCTGGTAACGATTATGACTATTCCAAACAAAATATTCAACTTCAACTAGACCAAACTGTTTATGATGCGCGTGCTTTTCTTGCCCGTGATATGGCCGAACTAAAAGTTAAAAGTGGCGAAGGTACATTAGAAGAAGCGTATCAAAATTTAATATTACGCGTAACTAATGCTTATTTTGATGTTTTACTAGCTGAAGATGGTTATCAATTAAATCAATTAGAATTAAAAGCAATTAGTCGTCAATTAGAACAAGCTCAGCAAAGGTACGAAGTCGGTATAATTGCTATTACCGAAGTTCTTACCGCCCAAGCTGGCTATGACCAAACTTTAGCAAACTCTTTAGTTTCCGAAAATGAAGTCAAAATCGCCAATGAACAATTACAAGAAATTACAGGTGACGCCTTTAATAAACTAGCCCGATTACGAGAAGATATCAATCTCACTGAACCTGTTCCGAATGATATTAATCATTGGGTTAATTTAGCTCAAGAGAATAGTCCAATCATTGCTTCGTTAACTCATAAGCTAGATTCTATGAAAAAAAATATAGAACTACAAAAGTCAACTTCTTACCCTAGTCTTAATCTTAATGCTAATTATCAGTATTCAGATGTTGATGGCCCATTAGTAAGTTCAGCTCGTGCAGGTAGTGATTCATCAATTACCCTTAAATTAAGTGTTCCTATCTATACTGGAGGGAGTATTTCTTCAACTATAAGACAGGCAAATAATGACTATCTGGTGGAGGCTCATAAATTAGATGAAAAACAACGTTCAATTGCCAAACAAACCAGAAGTAATTTTTTAGGTGTAATCTCTAGTATTGCCCAGGTAAAAGCTCTAAAACAAGCGGTTATTTCAACAACAAGCTCTTTAGATGCAACTGAAGCCGGATATTCAGTTGGTACCCAAACCATTGTAGATGTGTTAAATATTCAAAGAGATCTTTATGCTGCAAAAAAACAACTATTATCAGCTCAATATAATTATGTAAAGAGTATGATTTCACTTAAGTATTCAGCAGGCATTTTATCTGAAAAAGATTTAGATGATTCAACTCAGTTATTTATTAATTAACTGTGCTTAGGATAAAAAAAAATTTTATATTTTAAATTACTATCACAAATTTTTCTTAAATTTTGCCATCAATGACCGATATAGCATAGAACCAATATATTCAATTATTAAATTAGGTAAAGATGACATCTACACAATTAAAATTTCAGGAATTAGATGAGCTTAGTGGTGCAGAGCTTGATTATCAACTTGCCCAAGCTATTGGTAAAAAAGTCACTTTTGATGTGAAACAAGGGATAGTCTACCACCAGACTCATCAAAAGTTATCTCCAAGAGAATGGTGTCCAAGTAAATCCTGGGCTCAAGCAGGACCTTTGATCGAAAAATATCAGGTCGATCTTATTTTTGAGTGGGAACTTAAAAATAAGTGGACAGCAATGATAGATTTAAAACATAAATCACATTCAATGAGTGCACTAGAAGCAGCAATGAAAACAATTGTTTTAAGTCATCAAAATAATTAAACTTAATTTAAAGCGCCACCGCAACTACTTCCCGCTCCTGCAGTGCAGCCATAACAATGCCCTGCGACAACAATTGGAATATCTTGATCCATTTTCGGGTGGTAATCTTTAATTGAAAGTTT
>JADGAU010000264.1 GCA_015231865.1 Gammaproteobacteria bacterium
AATAAAGTACACAAAAATGAGCCTACACTACATCGTGAAGATGGTAAAAATCGAGAAGATGCTCTATTAGCTCTTGCTCAGGCTTCAGAAAAAAATCAATGGAAGTTTGCATTATTTGGTTTTGGATGGGAAAAACATCCTTTTTTAAGCCAGTATGCCAGCGGTCAGATTGACAATAAGAAAATGGTTGAGCTGTATCAAAAAGCTAAAATAGTGTTTAACCCTGCCTGGTCAAATGATGAAACACCAAAGCCTCAATGTAAACTTAGACACTTTGAAGTAGCTGGTACAGGCAGTTTTCAACTAACTAATGCTAATAAAGAACTGTCACAACTATTTGAAGAAAACAAAGAAATTTGTTTTTATAATAACAATGATGATCTGGTTACTAAAATTCAATATTACCTAGACAATGAGCAGGAACGTGAAGCAATTGCTAAACAAGGATATTATAAAGCTATTCAAGAACATACTTTAGATAATCGTGCTGAACAGTTATTTACAACTTTGAAACAAAAATATCACCTGCAAACTATAAAAACAGTAAAACAAGTCCATATAAAACAAATTTTTATCAAAAACTATCAACAACTAAAGTTTGAACTTGTACAACTTAAAATTGATAATAACCTGCATACTTATCAGGCTATACACTTTCTCTGTGGCAAATTAAATGTTGAAAGAGTCGAATATACTGCGTTAATTCATTTACTCAATGATCCCAAAATCAATCTGATTGCAGTAAGAAGTTTTATTGAAAGTAATGATTCTAGCGAAAACTGGATGCAACCTAGTACAGAAGAAATTGATGGCTGTTTTATTAAAGAAGCTTTTTTATGGCACGAAATACCTCAACAATTAAAGCCCTGCATTAAAAATAGTCTGATATATCTGGAAAATAAGACTCAAAATTTTTTACTAAGTAATTTTATTGTAAAACCCAAATCTGTTATAAAATTTGTTGATGCATTTATAAAACAAAATCCATCTGAACTATTAGATTTAAATCCAATTTATAGTGGTGTTCAAAGTAATCATTTGATTTTCAGTAAGAACGCATCTGACTCAATTAGCAATACGGAAAGTCAATCATTACTATATCTTAAATTATTAAGTAATTATTTAACTCGCTCTCGACATCAATCTAAGATCGCTGTCTATGGCGCATTAGGCTTAATGGCTGAGAATACTCTAGAATACATTTTTACACATTTACCAAATAATTTGTCTGCCATTATTGATAATGGTATGGCTGGAAAAATACTCAATGGCTACACAATTCAATCACATCAAGCTCTTGATACTATTAAACCAGACATTATAATTATTGCTGCATCTGTTTCAGGCCCAGAAATTTATGAATCACTAAAATTAACACGTGCAAAATTTTTATTATTACCACTCTATGATATTAAACACCCTATCTGGGATATTATAACGCTATAAGTTCCGGAAAGAGATTTGAAAAAAATACTTATTACAGGTGGTTGTGGATATCTAGCAGGAAATCTGTTTAGTGCATTAAAGAAACAGGGTTATAAACTTGCATTAAGCTCCCGCCAAAGCAATAATGATTCACAATACTATCATTATGTGCCTGATGACTCGCAATCGTATCTACAAATTATTAAAAATTTCAATCCTGATATTGTTATCCATACTGCATGGATTAACAGCCTTAATCAATGTGAAGAAAATGAGTCTTTATCTGAATTTGCTAATTTAACATCATCAAAGTCATTAATAGAGTCTATTTCTCAATACAACCCTGAGATTAAACTAATATTTATTTCTTCAGATTATGTTTTTGAAGGCAATAATGGCCAATATAAAGAAGAAAGTGAGTGTAAACCAATAACAGTTTATGGTAAACATAAAGTTCAGGTTGAAGAGGCTATTGTCGCTCGATTAAAAAATTATCTTATTATTCGTACAGCTAATGTTTATGATTTAAAAAGTAATTTTTTTAACTTTATTTATTCCAATCTTATTGAGCATAATACCATTGATGTATTTTATGATACCTTTTTCACTCCAACATACCTGGGTTATTTTATTGATTCCTTCCTACACTTGTTACAAAAAGACATTACTGGTGTCATCCATATAGCTGGATCTGAGCGTATTAGTCGATATCAATTTGCATTTCAGTTAGCTTCTGTTTTACACATTGAAGAAAAACTGATTATCCCAACTAAAGCACCTGATAAGAGTCTTATTGCTTCTGATGTTTCATTGAATTCAGAATATTCCAGACGTTTATTATCCAACTACACTCCCACTATTGAAAAATCTTTTAACTTCCTGTTGAAACGACTTATCTATCCTTATTTTAGCTATTATGATCAACGTGGAGGTATGCTAGGAATTACTCAAAACCAGTCATGGGAAGAAATTAATTATGTAGAAGCAGTTCAGTGGGCCATTCGTGGTGGTCATTACCATAAAGAAACCTTAGAAGGTTTTTTTATTATTGAAGGACGGATCAGGGTTGAAACTCAAAAGCTTAATTCAAAAAGATACAATCAATTTTTTGTAGAAAAGGGTGATATTTTTTTTATTGAACCTAATACAATACATACTTTTTATGTTTTAGAAAATTCAAAATGGATCAACTTTCTTGATAAATCAATGAAATTAAATCATGAGGACTTACATCGTCCCTAATTTCCATTTACAAATCTTTTGGCTATCTGATTTTCAGGATCCAATGTTAAAATCTGCTGATACACAAATTTAGCACCATCTTTTATATCCTGTTGCTTATATATCTCAGCAACTTTTAATAACACTTTAATATTAGCCGGATTAAAGTCAAGATAATTCACATAAAG
>JADGAU010000265.1 GCA_015231865.1 Gammaproteobacteria bacterium
AACAGGATCTTCGGTTCTAGGATTATCACTGGTGACTAAAATCTTATCTGCGTACTTCTCTGCAATTTGTGCCATCAATGGACGTTTACCTTTATCTCTATCACCCCCACAGCCAAACACACACCAAAGCTTACCCTGACAATGACTTTTTAATGCCTGTAAAGCTTTTTCTAAAGCATCCGGCGTGTGGGCATAATCGATAATGACCAGTGCTTTACCGGCTTGTTGATGATTAAGCATTTGCATACGACCAGTAACAGGTTTAAGTGATTCGATTGCTTTAATTGAATTTTTCAGAGAAATATCCATAGCATTTAAAACACCCAAACAAGCCAGGATATTACTGAGATTAAAGCTGCCAATCAGTGATGAGCTGATATCTTGATTACTCATAGTGAAGGAAATACCACTACTATTAAAATGAATACTTTCCGCGACTAAATGAACCTGTCCCTTAATATCATTCGAGTTTTCGTCTGTACTATATGAAATGACTTTTAATGGTTTATCTTTTGCGCGTTGTGAACTTAAGTTTAAACAATATTGAATAAACTCTTGTCCAACTTCATCATCTGCATTAATAACAACAGCCTGAAGTGATTCAAATTCAAATAAGCTTAATTTAGCGGCTTTATAACTTTCCATATCACCATGATAATCAAGATGGTCTCTACTTAAATTTGTAAAAACAGCGATATTATAATCAACAGCAGTCACTCTTCCCTGATTGAGTGCGTGAGATGAAACTTCCATAACGACATCCGTTACTTTTTGCTCAACAAAATCATGGATTAATGACTGTACTTTAATTGGATCAGGTGTGGTTTGTGAACTTTCTATTGTCTGCTTTAATAAACCATTTCCTAATGTACCAATAACTGCACATTGATGATTATTCTCTAGTGCTGTATTTTCAAGTGTTGGCTCTTGTATCTGTGAAAGGGGTAATTGTGACAATGCCTGGGCAATAAAATAACTAATAGATGTTTTACCATTGGTACCGGTAATACCGATAACATTAAGTTTTTTCGAAGGATGATCATAAAAATCACTAGCTATTTGACTGGCATAAGCGCTAAGATTATTAATACGAAAAAGGGGGATAGAAACTGCCTTGTTTTGCCCATCAATATGAACAGTTTGCACAACATGATGAGGCATATCATTTAATTGTGCTGTCGGTTCCCATAAGATAGATGCAGCACCACGATTGATAGCATCACCTGCATAGGCAATACCGTGAGAATTATTATCCGCAAAGCTTTTACAGGCCAGGAAAGTATCACCTTCATGAATATCATTACTATGAAGACTGATACCATCAATATTGACTGTGATATTGTTAATTTTAATTGCTTTACTCATGTTTAAAATGCAACCTGTTAAATTAATGTAAAGCCAAAGCTTTTTGAGCTAGCTTTAGATTGATTTGTTCAGGTATTCCTTCTACACCCGTTTTGTGTTTAACGCTATCGGGTGAAATATTCAAAAGTCTAAGTGCACCAGACATTACTTTTTTAAATACCGGGCCTGCAACAACACCGCCATAAAAACCATTTTCTTTAGGGTCATCAACAACAACAGCCACAACTATTTTAGGATTGGAAACTGGCGCAAATCCAACAAATGAAGCGGTATAACTTTTTTCTGTATAGCCACCTGATTTAGAAGCCTTTTTAGCGGTACCTGTTTTACCTGCAACACGATAACCAGGAATGTTTGCATTTGGAGCAGTACCACCAGTGTCAACAACGGTTTCCATCATTTTTATGACACGCTTAATGTTTTTACTGGAAATATTGGTTTGACCAAGCTTTAACGGTCCTTCATCTAAACGTAATAGGTTAACGGGTAGTTTTTCACCTTGTCTTGCTATCGTGCTATAAGCTTGTGCTAACTGCACAGCTGAAGCAGTCATACCATAGCCATAAGAAATTGTCGCTTTGGCAATATTACTGATTCGATAGGGTTTGTTAAGTTTTCCAAGTGTTTCTCCATAAAATAAACTACCGGTATCTTCACCGAAGCCAAAGCTTGAGAAGGTATCCCAGAGTAATTCATCGGGTAAATTCTGAGCGATTTTTGCAGTACCAACATTACTGGATTTTTGCAGTACCGTGCTGACATCAATTTTCCCATAAGCATGAGTATCTTTAATGGTCCTATGTCCAAGCATATACCAGCCGTCACCAGTATCGATCATCGTGCTGGGAGCATATCGTTTGCTTTGTAGTGCAGCCATAATAGTAAAAGGTTTCATGGTTGAACCAGGTTCAAATTGATCAGTCATCGCTCTATTTTTATACTTTCTTGCCTTTCTATCAGAAATATTATTAGGATTAAAACCTGGCTGATTCACTAAAGCTAAAACTTCTCCAGTCGTTATATCTAGTGCAACCAGAGAACCCGACTTAGCATTATGTTTTTTAATTGCCTGCTTTAATTCCGTATAAGCCAGGTACTGAATACGTTTATCTAGTGATAAATAAAGATCTTTACCTGGTTCAGGTTGCAATTGATTTTCATCAATGGTGATAATTTGACCTAATCGATTTCTAATCACTCGCTTATGCCCTGGTTTTCCAGTTAAAACTTCATCATATATCAGCTCTATGCCTTCTAATCCTTTGCCATCAATGTTAGTAAATCCAACCACATGACTCGTTATCTGCGCAGCCGGATAATATCTTCTATATTCCTGTTCAATAAAAATACCCGATATCTCGAGCGCTTTTATTTGTTCCTTTAATTGCGGATCAATTCTTCTTTTTAAGTAGACAAATGATCGCTTTTTATTTTTGATTAAATCTTTGTATAACTTGCT
>JADGAU010000266.1 GCA_015231865.1 Gammaproteobacteria bacterium
CAACGTCAGAAACGTGGAAAGACAAAAGCGGTACAAGTCAGGAGAAAACTGAATGGCATAAAGTTGTTTTATTTGGCAAAACAGCAGAAATTGCTTCGCAGTATTTAAGAAAAGGTAGTCAGGTTTATATAGAAGGTAAGCTGGCCACCAAACAATGGCAGGATAAATCAGGTCAGAAGCGCTATACAACAGAGATTATTGTTGATGCATTTAACGGCAGTATGCAAATGTTAGATAAAAAAAGTGATTCTCAATTACCTGGAGAACAAAGTATTCAAAATGATCAAAGAATGAGTTCTCAAAATAATCAAGCACATCAAAACAGAAATTTTTCAGTTGATCATATAGACCCTATGGATGACTTTGGCATTGCAAGTTCAACTGTAACATCAGATGATGATGAGCCTCCTTTTTAAAATTGTTTAATCAAATTCGTTATAAATAAAATAAGATTTTAAAATTTGAGAAAAAAATGTCAAACGAAATAACATTACCGCCACAATCAATTGATGCAGAGCAATCTGTACTTGGTGGTTTAATACTTAATAATGATGCTTACGATAATATTATAGAAATTATCAGTGAAATTGATTTTTATAAACCAGAACATAGAGTCATTTTTCATTCTATAAAAACATTGATTGAAAGTGATGAACCCTGTGATGTTATTACATTAACTAATAGGTTAAATCAGGATAATAATATAGATAAGGCTGGTGGCTTTAGTTATATTGGTGATTTAGCCAGTAATACGCCAAGTGCTTCCAATATAAAAGCTTATGCAGCAATTGTTAGAGAGTTTTCTGTATTAAGGCAGATGATTATGGCGGGAAGTGAAATTGCCAATGATGGTTATCATCCAGAAGGTAGAAAATCAGCTGAATTATTAGAAGAAGCTGAGAAGAAAGTTTTTAATATCTCTGAACAATCAGAATCATCAGAAGCAGAGTTTAAGCTTATGCCAGACTTAATTAGGCATAATATTGATAGAATTGATAAGCTCTATCATAGTGATAAAGAACATACTGGTTTGCCAACAGGCTATACAGAAATAGATAAAATCACATCTGGTTTACAGCCAGGGGATTTAATTATTGTCGCTGGTCGCCCATCTATGGGTAAAACCACATTTGCTATGAATATTGCTGAAAATATTGCCATTAATGAAAATTCTGGCGTCGTGATTTTTAGTTTGGAAATGCCAGCAGAGTCATTAACACTTAGAATGTTTTCATCCATCGGACGAATTAATCAATCTCGTGTTCGTTCTGGCAAATTAAGTGATGATGAAATGGCTGGTCTAACAAATGCTATATCTATTTTAAACAAAGCTAAAATTTATATTGATGATACCGGTACTTTATCTCCTAATGTGATGAAAGCTAGAGTAAGGCGCCTTAAAAGAAAACATGATATCAGTTTAATTGTTGTTGATTATTTGCAACTGATGTCAATTCCAGGCAAAGGCGATAATCGTGTCAATGAAATATCTGAAATATCACGAGGCTTGAAATTATTAGCCAAAGAAATGAATGTGCCAGTGATTGCTTTATCACAATTAAGTCGTACTGTAGAAAGTCGTAATGATAAACGACCAATTATGTCTGATTTAAGAGAATCCGGTGCAATCGAACAGGATGCTGATTTAATAATGTTTGTGTACCGTGATGAATTTTATAACAAAGAAGATTCAAAGTTTAAAGGTATGGGAGAGGCCATTATTAGTAAACATCGTAATGGCGAACTTGGAACAATACCACTGATATTTTTAGGGCAGTACACACGATTCGAGAATTATGCATCAAAAGAATATTATGCCGAGTAACAACAGATTTAAAAAATAAGCTGTTCTGAAAAATAAAACTTATTAAATAAGCTAAGGTTTGAATGAAAATATATTATAAAGCTCAGTGTTCTTGTGGTTACGAAAAAGAACTGAATCTTTCAGGTGGACAATTCTGCTCCCCTAAAGCTATTCCAACTTTTCCTTGTTATTGTCAGAATTGTAAATCTTTATTTGAATTAAAGGCCTGTAATAAAAAACTAACTTGGTCTAAAAAAATAGACTCATTGTTTCGCTCTTCAACAATGTGCTGTGCTAATTGCGGCAGTAGAAACTTTATTCCTTATGATACATTAACCAAGCCTTCAGGTTTAGATCCTGATAATTATGCAATCTTTCTGATAAAAACGGAGTCATATTTAGGTAGGGATCTAAGTTTGTATGATACAAACTATTATTGTCCTGAGTGCAATCAATATAAATTGAAGTTTAAACGTAAATTTTTGTATGAAGAATCAAAGAAACATTTTGAAGATAATTTTAAAAGCACAACAAATGAATTAAATATTCCAGCCTTTCTTAGAAAAAATAAAGAGGAAAAAGATAATACAATTAAAACTGATGATGAAATATTAAATACTCCAACAGTCTTTAGAAAATATAATGATCCATATTATGTTTCTTCTAAAAGAATTTCAGGTCCTGTTAACTCAATTGTAAAAATTTTACCTAATCACTATAAATTCCTTCAAATAAAAGAAGATGCAAGTGAACAAGATATAAATGATGCATATAACAACCTATTTGAAAAGTTTAAGCTTGATTCAGATGAATTATTAAAATCTTTGCTAAAAGCATATGACGTATTATCAGATCCTGAACAACGAAAAGACTATGATAACCTTCTTCAAAAGGAAAGAGGCAAAAGGTTAATAGATGAAATTCCACATAGAGCTGTTTGTTATCTAGAAAAAAACAAAACTCTTCAATTTGATAGCGGGCAAACATTAAATAGAT
>JADGAU010000267.1 GCA_015231865.1 Gammaproteobacteria bacterium
CAAATCTATCATGATATACCCCTTCGTTGATGAAGTTGTTAAAAATAAAGACTCCCCTGGAGTTTGTGAACAAAATCCAGGATTATATTGGTATTATGCCGACCTAAGTGTCGACACTAGTAAATGTACTGGAATTGGTGATCCAAAATATTGTTCATGCAACAGCTTTAATCCTAGAAGTTATTGTACTCAAACTGAACGTTTTGAAAAAGTATCTAAAGCTCAAATCCCCAAACAAAATGATAAGACATATATGAGTGTTAAAATAAACAAAAAAAACTTTTCCTTCCCTTTTACTTACAATAAAGTCACTGACGGTAAAATGTGTACCTTATACAATACAACTTTATCAAAGAAAGATATCAGTGAAATTAAGAAAATTTATGGTAAAAAGAAGAAAATAGTAACAACAACTTTTCATAGAATGGAGGTTCCTGCTATCTCAGCAACAGCTAAAACGACCTGGGGAAGTACAAAAGATACTGATAGCAAATTTATATGTGTAATTGTGCCAAATGAAGAAACTGATTCTATCCTTGATTACTCAGTACCTAAAACCAGACGTGGATGTACACTCTCAGTGCATCGGACTTCATCTGGGACAAACAAAAAAATATGTCAAACAGCAACTGTTAAAATTGATGGAGAAAGATTTAAGACAAAAGTTAATGAATGCGGAAAAAATTACGTAGAAATAATTAGATATACTACCAAAGAAGTTTTACTTTAAATTAGAGGGTTAAATATGAAAGGTTATTTTATGATTGCAGCATTAGTTCTACCAGCAACTCTTCAGGCAGAGCAAGCAGATTTTTCAGTCTATTCAGTTGGTACAAATAAAATCAATAATACTGTATTTGTGGAAACTATATCTCCTATACCTAATAATTACTGTAATGATAATAATTTATTTCAATTAACTGTGGATGATGTTGATGCTAACCGATTTTTATCTGTTGCTCTAGCTGCACAAGTTCAAGGGATAAAACTGACTATCGATTACGACCCAGCAATATGTGTTGGAGATGGAACCGCTGTTCAAATATTCAAATTAAAAAGCTGATGATGCTGAATTTTAAGGAAGGATAAAGTTCTACTTTATAATTAATGCACATGCATTGTATTAGGGTATTTAGGTAAACCTTTATAATAATCGGTATTGATTGTATTCATGAATGAGAGATTACTGATTTCAGTTATTTTACCAAGATTCTTAATAAACAATATCACTTGCCCACTTTCACTGCAATTAAATTGGAGTACGTCTACATATTCGTAATTAGCAATTGAATAGGTGTCGTGATGAGTTGTTAAATAGCACCCAGCCCCTTCATTAATCTCATCACCAATTGATACATATCGAGGAAATTTAATATCATTATGATAAACAAATTCTAAATTGCTAGAAAAATTATCTGTTTGAGTCAGGATATATTTGCCAGAATTATAACGATATAATTCTCTGGTGATTCCAGTCCCAGAAGTTGAGTATTGATAGTATTTGTAATTTTTTTCAATTAATTCACCAAACAACCCATTATTATCAATATATTTATCATAGTAAACTGCCTGATTACCATGATTTAAATAATACGCCCATAAATCATATTCAGTTGAATTTATTTCTGAACCCGAACTTATATCGGTATTAGAATTGTCATCAATTGAATTATTATTATTGTTAACACTGCTTGACTCACCATCAAGACTTATACCTTCATTCTTATCACTGCCACAACCACTAAAAGATAAAGTACAAAAAAGTAAAAAAATGGTTAGATAAAATTTCATAACTTGCCTTTAATAGTGATAATCAATTAAAAATATAGAACTAATAGCTAGTTTTTAATAGTTAAATAAGCACTGTTTGATAATAGTGTCTAAAACTTATATCCTGAAACAAGTGTAAAATTTCTTAAATCAATATCTGTTTCATTAACTCCAAGGTTATAATTAGTATACTCTATTCCTATGTATTGGGATTGATTAACTTTAAAACGTGCTCCAATACCCAAATAAGGTTCTTCGTCATGTATCTTCTCATTTTCAAATGTAAAAGCCCATCGACAAATACCTAACCTAGCATATAGATTTATAGCATTACTAATTGGGTAACCAATTCTCCCACCAATAGAAACATTGTCGCTATCAATTTCAGTATTTTCAATTTTCAAAGTTGTTTTTAATAGTTCAGCCTCTAATGCCACTAGCTGATTAAATTGAAACCCAGCTCTTAAACCAAATGAAAATTCATTATCGCTATCAATATCATTAGCATAAAAATCAGCCATTCCAATCATTATGTCACCGTAAATATTTCCATCACTTGTTGATGAGTAAGAAGGACCATAGACAACAGGACCCTCTGCATATGCTGATGAAATTGTTATTAATAATATAGCTAAACAGTTTGCTATTATATTTTGATTCATAAGTTACCCCAAAAAAAATATATTTTAATTAAGTTCATAACATGTTATCGGTATAAAGGTAAATTACTGAAGAAGAAATTAACACAATTTAATTATATTTAAATTATCAACTGATAAAAATCAATCCTTATGAGTATGATAACTATAGAATTAAAAAATTTGAAAGGCACATAGTTATATTTCTCAATCGTTCAAAATAACATTCCCCCTGATCGACAATGACCGTTTCCACAATTCGCTTATAAATCAAAGAAAGATTAGCTTATTTTTCTGTATGACGTAATTTTGCCGATCTCAACCTTTGATGTAAGAAATAGAAATAATTTGAGAAAAAGATTTTCAGATTTAAATATG
>JADGAU010000268.1 GCA_015231865.1 Gammaproteobacteria bacterium
GCTGTTGGCAGTCACGGGAAATTGTCCTCGGTTTTGTTTATAGAAGTAATGTTAATAAGTACAAAATATTCAATATAATCTATGTTATTTATTAAGGCAAATGGAATATGTATTACTAAAATAGAAAATAAAAAAAACATGAGTTTGAAAATTGTTATATTACCATATGCTCTAGGTGATTAACTGATTTTTTTATAGAAAACTTTCTGTCAAAGTTGTTTTTTTACTTATTGATAATTGAGAAAAAAAAGCTAATCACTTATACTCTCAAAATTGTTTAAATAATTAGGAATAAATCGTTCATGAATTTAAATTATCTGGATTTCGAACAACCCATTGCAGAACTTGAAGCTAAGATCGAAGAGCTGCGTTTTATGGGAAATGATTCTGAGTTAAATTTGTCGGATGAAATTGCAACATTACAAGAAAAAAGTAAATCTTTAACCGATTCGATATTCAAAAGTCTAAAGCCCTGGCAAATTGCACAATTGGCTCGCCATCCACTTCGTCCTTATACACTTGACTATATCGAGCATATGTTTACCGGTTTTGAAGAATTGCATGGCGATAGGGCATATGCTGATGATCATCCTATTGTTGGTGGTTTGGCTCGTTTAGATGATATACCTGTGATGATTATTGGACATCAAAAAGGTCGTGATACCGCTGAAAAAGTTAAGCGTAATTTTGGTATGCCGAGACCAGAAGGCTATCGTAAAGCTTTGCGTTTAATGAAAATGGCTGAACGTTTTAGATTACCGATTTTAACTTTTATTGATACTCCAGGTGCTTATCCGGGTCTTGGTGCTGAAGAACGTGGTCAAAGTGAAGCAATTGCCCGTAATCTTCTTGAAATGGCAGAACTTAAGGTTCCCATTATCTGTACGGTTATTGGTGAAGGTGGTTCAGGTGGAGCATTAGCCATTGGTGTTGGTGATCGAATTAATATGCTTCAATATAGTACCTATTCTGTTATTTCACCGGAAGGTTGTGCCTCTATTTTATGGAAAAGTGCGGAAAAATCTCCAGAAGCTGCAGAAGCGATGGGAATCACTTCAGATCGTTTAAAAGATCTGGGTTTGATTGATAATATTATTGAAGAACCAACGGGCGGAGCACATCGTGATCATGCCAAAATAGCTAAAACACTTAAAATTTCTTTAAAGGAAACCTTGGAATTATTAATGGAAATTCCACTAGATCGTTTACTTGAAAACAGGTACGAAAAGTTCCTTGAATTTGGCAACTTCCAGGAAGAATAATCTTCTGTTTTTAGTTTAACCTGTTAAACTTACTTGATTAACCTAGAAGT
Source organism: Gammaproteobacteria bacterium (assembly GCA_015231865.1). GTDB lineage: Bacteria > Pseudomonadota > Gammaproteobacteria > GRL18 > GRL18 > JADGAU01. The sequence continues at coordinate 1,313 of JADGAU010000268.1, forward strand.
TTTAAAACGAACACGATGCAATAAAATCTATGTTGCCTTAAGTGGCGGCATTGATTCATGTGTTCTTCTTCATTCTCTAATTCAGCACAAACAATCAGAAGACATCAGCGCAGAGATTTCTGCTTTAAATAACATTGAAGCAATCTATGTCAATCATCAACTGAGTGAAAATGCAATGCAATGGCAGCAGTTTTGTCAAAAGCTTTGTGAGCACTATCAGATCCCCTGTCACATCAAAACGGTTAATGCCAAACCGGTTAGGCAACAAAGCCCTGAAGCTGCTGCCAGAGATGCCAGATATCAAGCATTCACTGAAATTGTTAGCTCAAATGATGCTTTACTAACGGCTCATCACCAGAATGATCAGGCTGAAACCTTGTTGCTTAGGCTATGTAGAGGTTCAGGCGTTAAAGGTCTGTCATCCATGGCAGAATTAAATCATTATCATGGAATAACAATTGTTCGCCCTATGTTAGTGGTTTCAAAAGAACAGATTATTAATTATGCAAATAAACATGAGTTGCAATGGGTGAATGATGAAAGTAATAATCAAATCCATTATCGCCGCAACTTTATTCGACATAAAATTGTTCCTGTATTAGAACAAGTCTGGCCCACCATAAATAAAACACTTTGCCGGGTTTCTGAACAACAAAGAGAAGCAGCACAATTGCTGACTGAGCTAGCTAAAGAAGATATAAATAATTGCTTGTCTGATGTTTCATTTCCATTAATAAATGAGCCTATTCTTTCTGTAGAAAAATTATTAGTCTTGAGTGATGGGCGAATTAAGAATCTGATTCAAAACTGGCTTGTAAATAATAAATTCCCCTCGTTAACTGCAAGTTTATATGCGCAATTATTAATTAAACTAAGAGAGCGTCAACAAGAAAATATCTGTAATAACAGCCTGGAATTACTTGTTTGGCAGGGGCCGAAGACGAAAGCTTATGAAAATTATAAGTTTGCTTTGTATTTATATAGAGAATCGCTATTCTGTTTTGTTATCAATCAATCTTCAGAATTTTTAGGTTTCTTAAATCAATCATACCAATTTGATTTAAGAAAACAGGATTCACTAAAAGTAGCCAATGGAACCATACAACTAATTAATTTTGAACAGTTAAATAAACTTCAAGTTAATCAGAATAATAATTTTCGCTTATCATCAATAAGTCAACTCGATAATGTTATAATTTACTATAAAACTAAGGTTGATAAATTAGGACTTTTAGATAAAAAACAAAAATTAACCTTAAAAAAATATTTTCAGGAAAATGCCATTCCTGTCTATATTCGCGAGTATCTACCATTTGTTTTTAGTGACGGGCAATTGATCCAGGTTGGCAATATTTCATTAAAAGCAGTTAATTCTCATGTTAATATGCCATTAAACGAAAATGAAAAATATTTATTTTTTGAATATTAAGATTGAAGCACATAAAAGAGAAAATTCTTTTGCAAGTAGATGAA
>JADGAU010000269.1 GCA_015231865.1 Gammaproteobacteria bacterium
GATAGCCTGAATAAAATAGCGTTGGAGTCGCTAGTGCAAAGCCTAGCCAATAAAATAAGATTTTAAATTTACCTTCATCTGCTCCTGTATAAAGGGCAATAGATATCCACATCAGATTCATCGCTGCAAAACCGGCAAAGCCAAGGCGCAATAATAACTTGCGATTACTTTTCTTTATCTGCCCTTCAGCCGCTTCAGGATCAAATGGAACGCCGGCATAGCCAATTTGACCTAGTATTGCCAGTATTTCAGATAATTTTATTAATTTATCATTCCATCTTAATTTTAGTTTTTTTGCACTTAAATTAACATTTGCCTGAACTACGCCATTGACTTGTGATAAACGGTGTTCAATTAGCCAGACACAGGCTGCACAATGAATACCTTCAATTAATAAATGAATGACCTTGTCATCATCATATGTGCTTATGTAATCTTTTTGAATCTCATCTAGATCATATATTTCCAGATCTGAAGTTATTTCTGGAGGGGGTTGTAATGTTGCATTACCTTCTTTCTGGAATGACATGCGCTGATAGAAGCCTTCCATACCAGAACTGTAGATCATTTCACAGACTGTTTTACATCCATAGCAACAAAATGATTTTGTTTCCCCGTTAATATCAGAGCTTATAGTTTGATTTTTAGGTAGAGGAAGTTGACAATGATCGCAACATTTATTATCAGAATTAAGTAAATTATCAGGCATTAGCAAAAATACTAATCGTAAACAAAAAGTCTTCTACCATAATTAACTTCAGTACCATTAATTTTAATGCTGGCTAATAGATCCCATTCCCCTTTGAGAGTAAAAGTCACCGTGCTCTGATAGGTTCCTGAAACTTCTGCTGGAACCATATCTACTGAAAAGTCTTGTTTAGCATCTGCAGGTCGATAAATATACAGTTTAATTTTATCCATAATTAGTGGCTTATTCTGTTTATCTTTAATATTAAATTTAATTATTGCTGGTTTATTATGATAAACCTTATCAAGATAAAAGCGAGTGTTCCATTTTTCATTATTAGCTAATTTTATATGGATATTTTCTTCGTAATCTTGCCCTCTATCATAGAAATCATCTACGACCAGGCCCGCAAAATTGCTTTTTGACTGGATAATCATATAAATATTTACAGTCAAAACAATAATAACTAATAAAAGCCATGCCAGAACCCAGGGACTTTTAAACCAACGACTATTTGTTTTATTTTGCTTATCCATAATTGTCTTATTTATTAGGGCCTATAAACATACTTTCTCGTTTACTTGTATATTCCTGACCATCTTTAGTTTTACCCTTGATTATAAAGTGAATCGGCTGAGATTTTTCAGTAAGGTTCTTATTTGGCACCTTAACAAAGATCGTAACGGCAGTTACTGTACCATGATGTGTCATCACTTCTTTTTCTGCACCAATTATCGTTAATCCATTAAATTTAGAACCATCAACAGATATTTTTACCGGAAAATCATGAGTTAATTTATTTAATATTTTAAGCGTATAACGGTTTTGTACTGTGCCGTCACTTTGCATAACAAATAGTGGCTGTCTGGCATGAAGAATTTTAAGTTCTAATGGCTGCATAGTACTTAAGCCAGCTATCACCATAATAACTGAAACCATCAGGATTGCCGAATAAAGCCAAACTCTCGGACGTTTAAACAGAGGTAATTCTTTCTTACCCATAATACCATCCCAGGATGCATATCTGACAAGCCCTTTTGGTTTATTTATTTTTTCCATAACTGCATCACAGGCATCGATACAAAGACCACAAGTAATACAGCCTTCCTGCTGACCACCACGAATATCTACACCAGTAGGACAGACCGCAACACATTGGCCACAATCAATACAATCTCCCTGTCCTTCCGGGATATCTTTTCCTTTAACTAATCTGCCTCTCTTCTCTCCACGAGGTACGTCATAACTTGGGACAATAGATGTTGTATCTACCATTACTGCTTGAATACGGGCATAAGGACATAGCCAGAAACATGTTTGTTCTCTTAAGAATCCAGCTAAAACAAAGGTACCAGCCGTGAATAGCAAAATTGTAAAATAAGCAACTGTAGAAGCTTGTAAAGAAAACAGGTTCTGCCATAAATCATAGGCATCGGTAAACCAGGCGACAAAACTTAATCCTGTTATTATCGATATTAAGATCCATAGGCTGAATTTTTTTATCTTAACGACAATTTTACCCAGCCCTAACTTTTCTTTTTCTAACTTACGTCTTTTAGCCGGAGCACCTTCTAGCTTCTCTTCAATCCATGTAAAGATATCGGTCCATATAGTCTGAAAGCAAAAATAACCACAATACACTCGTCCTGCCAGTGCAGTTACAACTGCCAATAAAATAGCAAAAAACAATAGTATAAAAGAAAGCATCCACAAATCTTGTGGCAATATTGTAATTCCAAATATATGGAATTGGCGATTGGGTATATCAAATAAGACAGCTTGCCTATCTCCGTATCTAAGGTAGGGGCCTAAAAAAAAGACCAGCCAGACAGAACTGGCTAGCCATTTAATATTCCGAAATTTACCGGCCATACGTTTGGCATGAATTTTTACCTCACCAACATTAACTTTATGTTCACTTGCTTCTGCATAAAGTTCTTCGATGGATTGTTCCTGGATTGTCTTTTCAGTCATTTTAATCCCCAAGCCGTCAGTGAATTTAAGAATGGCGATAATAACATAACATTAACTATATTAGAAGAGTCTTATACAAGAATTAAATGCAAAAAAAAGAGAGGAAACCTCTCTTTTT
>JADGAU010000026.1 GCA_015231865.1 Gammaproteobacteria bacterium
CATATATTTAGTGTCGATAGTTAATGTTAATATGAATACTTATATGAGTGATTATTCATTTAATCGTCGTTAAAAATGAAAAACATCTCCCCATGCAAAGGTGTCAATATAATTATTTTGAAATCTATATGGATATAATTTTACCAAAATAAAAAAAACATTTTACCGGATAAGTCGTGATTTTATTATTCATTTGTATGCCTGACTATAAATTATATTGTTATTGTACTGACTTAAAATGAATCTAACGTGAATAAATAATTAGCTATATTTTATTGTACATTTTTTTAATAATTAATTCTGCTATACTTTCATGGTAACTATTATTTTGGTTGGGTAGAAATGAATTTTTGTAGTTTATGCGGTAATAAAGTTATTTTAAAGATTCCTGAAGGGGACAATCTTGAAAGATATGTTTGTCAATCATGTCATCAAATTCATTATCAAAATCCAAATATTGTAGCAGGTGTTTTACCAACCTGGAAAGATCAGGTTTTGCTCTGCAAGCGTGCAATTGAGCCGAGATATGGATTATGGACATTACCTGCAGGTTTTATGGAAAATGGCGAATCCATTGAACAAGCAGCAAGGAGAGAAGCCTATGAAGAGGCCACTGTTCAATTTGAAAATGTTAAGTTGTACTTATTGATTAGTTTACCTCATATCAATCAGGTTTATATGATGTTTCAAGGTGAAATGTCAAAACAACAAGCCAATCCCGGTGTTGAAACACTAGAAACTCGTTTATATAAAAAAAATGATATTCCCTGGGAAAATCTTGCATTTGATGTTATAAAATTAACTTTAGAATACTTTTATCAGGATAAGAAACAAGGAAAGTTTCAATTTAGAAACATTGTCTATGAACGAAATTAAATAATACGCGAATGATCAGAAGTTTTTACAATTCAAAAACTGCCAATATACTAGTTTTATCGTCATTATTATTGGCGATATTATTATTTGTTTTATGGAGCGTGATGCGGATTCAATTTACTGAACAATTTTATATAATTGAGTCAAAAGACGAAATCGTTTCTAAAATGAATATTATTCTAAACTTGATTGAAACCGCTCGAGCAAGAACTCGTTTGACTCAAGAATTGATTGTCCAGGATGATTTTTTTGTTAAAGACGAAATTTCATCTAAACTAGATTCCTTAGCCGCTCGTTTTGCGCAAAAAAGGCAAGAGTTTCTTTCTTTTCAATTGTCAGAATTTGAACAAAATGTCGTCTATGAACAGAATATCATTATCAATATAATTCTTAAAAAGCAAAGAGAAGTTGTTGAAATGATTATGGAAGAAACTGCAGAAAGCAATTTAAAAGCACAGCAGACTTTATTTTCTGAGGTTATGCCAGGACAAGGTCAACTTGTCGACTTATTCATGGATTTAATTAATTATTATGAAGGTAAAATCACCAAAAAAACAGGTGAGGCTAAGTTTCATTACGAAACGTATAATAAGGTTCAAATCTATTTACTGTTTTTTATTGTTACAATTGGATTTTTTATTAGCCTCTGGGTTTCAAAGAGGATCATTCTTGTTGAACAAGAACTACACAAAGATAAAACACTTATTCATTCCACCTTGATGTCTTTGGCTGATGCTGTTGTCATCACTGATACTAATGGTATTATTATTGATTGCAATCATGTTGCCGAAACAATATTACGTTTACCTCAAGAAGAAATTATTAACAAAGAATTTGTAAATATTGCTAAGATAACAAGTAAAAATAAATTGATTCAATTTGAAAATGATATTAAAGAAATATTTAAAAGCAATATGGATGAATCAATTGCTGATGATGTCGAACTTCATTTTGAAAATAGCAATGATCTTATTTACCTTGATCTTCAACTGTCACCAATACTTGATAATGATGAAAACCGCAATAAATTTGGTTGTATTGTTACTTTCAGAGATATTTCAGAGAAGAAAATCTTAGAGAAGAAGATACACCATCAGGCAAATTTTGATGCATTAACTGGGTTGATGAATCGATATGCTTTTGAAACAAAATGTAATGATTTACTTGAGAATTTATTAGCGAATAATGAGCATTGTTTATGTATTCTTGATTTAGACAGGTTTAAAGCCATCAATGATAACTGTGGTCATAAGGCGGGTGATACGGTACTTAAAGAAATTTCTTCATTAATTAAATCGTGTTTAAGAAATGGGGATACCTTTGCTCGTATTGGTGGAGATGAATTTACGGTTATTTTTGAAAACTGTCCTGTGAAAAATGCTAAGCAGATTATGAATACAGCATTATCTAAAATTTCTGAATATAAGTTTCGCTACAACAATGAAAAATATAGCTTAGGCTGTAGTATCGGTATTACCAACATTAATAATAACAATAAAGTATATAAAAAAGTTTTTAATCAGGCGGATCAAGCTTGTTATCAAGCAAAAAACAATGGCAGAAATCAGGTGGTTATTTATAAGCCTGAATTAATAGAGTCTGGTATAGAGTTAAATTAATTTTTAATCATCTTGTATATTTATAGTTGGATTAAAGTATAATCTATATATTTAACTACGTTAGTTAATTCCTATGACCTTATTAAATTACCGCCACAATTTCGAAGAAGCTAATAGTTATCTTCGCTTAAGCCTTTCTATGTTAGGCAAATATAACTTGCCACCAAACTTAATTAATTTTACGCTTTGTTATGAATATGTAATGAAGTCAAATAAGGTTTTAATGGCAGAACTTGACAAGTGTTTTAATAATGGAGGGCTTACCGATGATAAATCAGAAGAACTCTTTAAAAAATATATTTGGGATAAAGATAAACGTTTTCTTGAGCAACTAAATAATGTCTTAAGTGAACAATTAAAGACTATGTTAGGTGACGTGCAAACTGTCCATGAACAGACATCTTCTTCGACAAGTCAGTTAGATCATCACGCAAAACGTCTACAAAGTACCGAATCGCCTGAATCTATTAAAGAAATATCAAATGAGATCCTAATTGAAGCAAATAATATATTAAATACCAATCAATCATTTGAGGAAAAGTTAAATAAAACGCAAAGTGAGTTAGAAGGATTAAAGAAAGAGCTAAAACAGACGAAAGAACAGTCGGAAACGGATCCTTTAACTAACCTTAAAAACAGAAGAGCATTTGATACACGTTTAGACGAAGAGATTGAAAGAGCTAAAGCTAATAGCTCACCTGTAACACTTATTATATTTGATATCGATCATTTCAAAAACATTAATGATCAATACGGGCATATTGTGGGAGATAAAGTTATTCGTTATGTTGCGAACATATTATTAAAGCGTGTAAGAAAGCATGAAATGGCTTGTCGATTTGGGGGTGAAGAGTTTACCGTCTTATTGCCAGGCAGTAATGGTAATAATGCCTTAGCTTTTGCCGAAGGAATTAGAAAACAGGTTGAAACTTCAACCTTAAGTATTCATTCAACCAATGAGAAAATTGAGAACCTGACTATTTCAGCGGGCATTTCAATATATTCAAACCATGAAGACTCAGAAAGCTTTATTAATAGAGCCGATAAAGCCCTGTATTTGTCTAAGTCTAATGGTAGAAATAAATCTACTTCGCTATAATTTTAGTTGACAGTTGACAGTTGACAGAAATTTAACATAATTAATCTGCCCACTGCCCACTGCCCACTGCCCACTGCCCACTGTTCTTAAACTAATTGCAGTCCTAAAATACCTTCCATTTTTTCAGCAGTTTCTGATTTTCCAGTTCGGCTATCACCTATTAAAGCAACAGTAATGCTCAGTTCTTTAACTGATTTGCCGCCAAGTCTTTCACGCTTTATTGCTGCCAGGTTTTTTATTTTATCAATTAAATCTTCAGCTAGGTGTACAGGACCTTTTTGTTCAACTTCTTCACGGTTTTGGTAGCCGCAGCGAGATAAATCTTGATCAGAATTACCACTATAAACACCCGCCATTAATTGAGTATAAGCAACGCCAATTTCAATTTCTTTGCGGTTACTTAAAACACAAAGGTCTTTAATCATTTTCGTTTCATTAATCTGGAATAAATCGTTTAGTTGTTTATGGATAACCGTACCATCATTTTCGATTAATAGTGGGAAGGGATTAGCCCAATAACTACTTTCTTTGTCACCACGATTAGTTTGGGTACTTCCTGCAGCAACACGTTCACCAAGCCTAAAGTGTTCTATTGCTTCATCAACACTCATTGAAACATCGATACTATATTCAGTTTCTTCTAACATGTTAAAATTATTCATATAAAGCATTAAATCAAGTTCGGAAGCTGTTTCAATTTCTTCAGCATCTGTAACTGGTACAATTTGTCGGGCATTTGATCCTGTGTCCTGGTTATAACCAACTTCACGTCCTCTCATTAATGTTTTAGCTTGTTCGCTAAAACCATCAAGACAGGCAAATGCACCGGTTTCTGTACCATAAAACATCATTCGGTTAATACCATCAGCATCTGGTTCAAGCTGAACTCTTCCCATATCATCAGCCTTAATCAGCATTTCAGCAATATAAGGCTCATCGGTATTTTCATCAAAGTGCATTTCATAACGAGTGCAACCACAATGTAATGGCATATGTCCGGCACGTATAGCGAGGACATTATGTAAGGTTAATATTGGTTTTTTTGAATAGCCAAAATATTTGAGTTCATCAATATTTGGAACTAAACCGATTAAAATTTCGTTCTTTTCATCCCAATAATAGCCAAGATCATTCATGCCTGCATTTGGATCACCAAAAACAAAAATTCCATCGGGCTTACGTTTATTTTCAATATCAGCCGCTGAGGCAAAAGGGAATAGGTTTAAAAGACCTGGTTCCATTTCAATACAGCCACGAGACTTATGTAAATAGGCAACAATTAACCAGTTACCAACTTGAAGAGGAACTGAAACCCATTGTTCCGGTTCAAACATGGTTACATCGAATGGATTATGAAATAACTCATAAAACGGATAGGCTCTTTTATTTGAAGGTGTTGAATAATCTACACCTGTTTTAATATCTGCTGCAATTGTTAGTGGTACATGTGCTAAAACAACATAATCACCCGGAACACTAAAATAATGACCTGATATTTCACCAGCGGTAACACTTGGTGTTGCATCCATACCAGGCGTACGGCGAACACCATGTTCAAGATTAACCTTGCGTAAGAGGGTGCGGCGAGTTTCTAAAATTAAATCAGATAAATCGGCTGCTTTATTACTGACCTTATCTTTAACGGTTTCAACAGTTTCCAAACCGGTTGTCACAATATCATTTTGTAAACGGACTAATCTAGAATAAGATTTAGAACGATAGTGATGGAAACCACCATCAAAAAACTTTACTAAAGATTTAGCTCTTTCCAATTCATCATGATTGGAGAAATCTGTTTTATCAAGCAAATTAACAAAATCTCTGGCACAAACTGATTCAATAAAGTGTATTTTCTGTTTAGTTTCAGTCTGATGACGTGAATTCTTATCAGTTAGTTCAGTGACAAATTCATTTTTGTATATTTTTAAATATCGGGAAAATGCCAGACTTTTAAATAATTGCTCTGGAGTACTACAACCATCACGGATTTCAAGAATTTCTTCCATCAGTTTCTAACCTTGTTTTGTAAATGAACCGGTGATTTTATCATAGCCATAGAGATATTAAAAATTAGCAATTAATAATATTCTAAAGGTGGTTGACAGTTGACAGGAATTTAACATAATTCATAAACTAAAAACTAAAAAAATTTAATCAGCCATTTCAAGATCTTCCAGGATGGCATCTAAACCAGCTTGAGCACATTGTTCATCTGTTGTTCCCGAAGGTGCACCACTAACGCCTACAGCACCATAAACAATACCGCCGGCACTAATAATAACAGCCCCATCACTCATCACTAACCCAGGGACACGGCCAATAGGTGATTCTGACTGACGTTTTAATTGAGAAGTATTAGCTGTAAAATTTGCTGCAGTATATGCTTTCATTTTACTAATTCGTAATGAAACGTGGGGGGCTAATGTATCACGTGCTAGAGCTTGTACTAGACCATGTTTGTCAACAACCGTAGCGGTTACTTGAATGCCCATTTTACGGCAGGCCAACATCGCTTCTGTTGCAATTTTATTGGCAGATTCCATGGTTAATCGTTTGATACTGACTGTTAAAGAATCTTCGGCATAAATAGTAGAAGCCGAAGAAATCAGAAATGCAGATGCAATTAAAGCAGTTAATTTTTTCATGATAATAGTCTCATATTTGATTAAAGATTGAACTGTGATTAGTGTACAATATGTTTCTTTGTGTTCAATTGGTATAAACCCTAACTTTTCATAATGACCGATCATTTTGTTCATTTAAATATTCATTCTGATTACTCCATTGTTGATGGCGTTGTAAACGTTAAAGGATTAGTCAATAAGGTTGATGAATATGATATGCCAGCGGTGGCATTGACTGATCAAAGTAATATTTTTGCCACTGTCAAACTCTATAGTGCTTGCTTATCTGCGGGTATTAAACCAATTTTAGGGGCTGATCTCTGGTGTCAGCATGAATTAGATGAAGAACCCTATCGCTTAATTATCTTATGCCAGAATAATGAAGGTTATTTAAATTTAAAAACACTGATTTCCCGTTCCTATTCCTTAGGTCAGAAGGCAATCAAATCTTCTGGAAAAATAGATACAAAACCAATTATTGATGCATCCTGGTTAAAACAATTTAGTTCTGGACTAATTATCCTAATTGGCAAAGAAAGTCTCTTTGGGCGTTTTTTAGTTCAGGAAAAAGAGCAGTTAGCTGAAGAATTTATTACTGATTTGGTGAAAATATATGGCAATGAAAATTGTTATATAGAAGTACAAAGAACGAATCGTAATGGTGATGAAAAATTTTTGCACGAGTCCGTTAAATGGGCCAATAAATTAAATTTACCGCTAGTTGGGACTAATGCGGTTAGATTCCTTAAACACGATGATTTTGATAAACATGAAACCCGTGTCTGTATTTCTCAGGGCTGGGTGCTAGGCGATAAAAAACGTCCACAGGAGTTTTCGGATCAGCAGTTTTTTAAGTCTGCTGATGAAATGAAAGAGTTGTTTTCTGATTTGCCGGAAGCAATTGAAAATACCATTGAAATAGCCAAACGCTGTAATGTCGAAATTGAACTGGGAAATAATTACTTACCTGAGTTTCCAATCCCTGAAGGCTTGACGATGGATGATTATTTTCGTCAGCTTTCTCACGATGGACTGGCGAAACGTCTGGAGTTTTTGCTTGATAAATCTTCAGATACATACGAACAAGATAAGAAAACCTATATTGAGCGCCTTGATACTGAATTAGACGTTATTATTCAAATGGGCTTTCCCGGCTATTTTTTAATCGTTGCCGACTTTATTCAATGGTCCAAAGAGAATGATGTACCTGTAGGACCTGGACGTGGCTCTGGTGCAGGCTCCTTGGTTGCTTACGCTTTAACCATTACCGATCTTGATCCGCTTGAATACGACTTGCTTTTTGAACGCTTTTTAAATCCTGAACGCGTCTCCATGCCTGACTTTGATATTGATTTTTGTATGGAAGGACGTGATAAGGTTATTGCTTATGTAGCAGAAACCTATGGCAAAGATAGAGTTTCACAAATTATTACCTATGGCAGTATGGCTGCCAAAGCCTCTATTCGTGATGTAGGGCGGGTACAAAGTCTGGGCTATGGCATGGTCGATTCAGTTGCCAAGTTGATTCCTATGGATATTGGCATGACTATCTCCAAAGCCATGGAGCAGGAAGCAGAACTACAACAACGCTATAACGATGAGGAAGCCGTTAAAGACCTCGTAGATATGGCATTGGCGCTTGAAGGTACGGTTAGAAATGTCGGTAAACATGCCGGTGGTGTGGTTATCTCGCCTTCGGATATCAATAATTTTGCGCCGATATATTGTGAACCGGATGGTTCAAATATTGTTACTCAGTTTGATAAAAATGATGTTGAATCTGTCGGTCTGGTTAAATTTGACTTTTTAGGTCTTAAAACCCTAACGGTGATTGATTGGGCGGTACAAATGATCAATCAGCAGAAAAAAGAATTAAATCAGGAACTGGTTGATATTATTTCAATTGATTTAGAAGACCGACAAGCATTTGATACGTTAAAGGCCAGTGATACCACTGCCGTTTTTCAGCTTGAATCACGAGGCATGAAAGAACTAATTGCAAAACTGCAGCCGGATTGTTTTGAAGATATTGTCGCATTGGTTGCTTTATATCGTCCTGGACCTTTGCAGTCAGGAATGGTTGATGATTTTATTGAGCGAAAGCATGGCCGGCAAAAGGTTGAATATCCGCATCCTTCTTTAGAGCCAATATTAAAACCGACTTACGGCACCATTTTGTATCAGGAACAAGTGATGCAAATATCTCAGGTGCTGGCAGGCTATTCATTGGGCGGTGCCGATTTATTACGCCGCGCCATGGGTAAGAAAAAGCTAGAAGAAATGGCTAAACAGCGCTCTTTTTTTGAAGATGGTGCGGTTAATAATGAGGTTGATAAAGAACTGGCAACGCATATTTTTGATCAGATGGAAAAGTTCGCAGCCTATGGTTTTAATAAATCGCATTCGGCTGCCTATGCTTTGGTGTCTTATCAGACCTTATGGCTTAAAACTTACTATCGCTCGCCCTTTATGGCGGCGGTACTTTCAGCTGATATGGATAATACAGCCAAAGTGGTGGGGGTGATTGAAGAATGTCGTGAAGTTAATATTGTGGTTAATGTGCCTGATGTGAATGTTTCCTGCTATCGTTTTACGGTCACCATGGATCAGGAAATTGTTTATGGTTTAGGTGCTATTAAAGGCGTTGGCGAAGCGGCAATTATCAATATAGAAGAAGTAAGACAAAGCAAAGCCTATCAGGATTTTCAGGATTTTTGTAATCGAGTTGATCTAAGAAAGGTAAATAAGCGGGTTATTGAAACCCTGGTAAAGTCCGGAGCAATGGATAAGCTTGGCGTAAATCGTGCCACCATGTTAAATGCAATCCCTGAAGCGATGCGAGTGGCAGAACAATGTAAAGCAGCCGATTCAGCAGGACAGGGCGACCTTTTTGGTGATGACTTATTTTCAATGGATGATAATAAGTCATCAGATATTAATTTATTTGAAACATTAGCAGAATGGCCTAAAGAAGAAAAGTTGGCTTTGGAAAAGGCAACTTTAGGCTTGTATCTGTCAGAACATCCAATCGATGAATATTTGCCGGAATTAAGTCAAATAATTACTCATAAAATTAAAGATCTTGATCCTGAAAAGAAACAGCATATAGTAATTTGTGGCCTGTTATTATCAGTACGAGTCATTCCAACTAAAACTGGCAAGAAAATGGCCATTTTATTATTGGATGATAGGAGTGGTACCCAGGAAGTACCATTATTTGCTGACCAATATGATAAATTCCAGGAACAGCTGGTATTAGATACGATACTGATAATCAAAGGTGAAATTTCTTTTAACCAGTATACTGGTCGAGAGAGAATCGGAGTTGATGAATTATTTTTACTGGATGGAGCAAGAAACCGATTTGCTCGATTTCTATTACTTGAATTAAATCAAAAGCAAATAACAGATGAATTTTTAAGCGATTTTGAAAATTTATTAAAAAGCAATCAGCCAATTCAAGAAGAAAATTCTTCAGCTTGTGATATAGTTGTTAATTATCAAAATGAAAATGCACAATGCCGTCTATTAATTGATAAAAGATGGTCGGTTAATATTTCACAACAATTATTACAAGATTTTTTAAGTAAAGATATTAAATCAACAATCGTTTATTCTGTTTAGTCAATTAAAATGTAAATGCCATGGATAAATCTAATCAATCAAATTTTAAGAAAAAAGCAGCTATTCGGATCACTCTAATTAGTATTTTTCTAGCGGTCATTACTGGTTTATTAGGCTGGTATGTCACGATTGAAAAATTTGAAGATAGTATTGTTAATATGGGTACCGAGGAAGCACAACGACTAATCTCTCATCACAATCATTTGCAAGATAAGTATGGTGATATTAATAAAAGTATGAATGAAGCGGCCAGATCTTTGATCGGAGGATTATTTGATATAGCCGAAATTTACAATACCGATGGTGTTAAATTAGCCGAGGCCTTAACCAGTGCGGGTGAAAAAATTGAACATGTTATTCCATCACATAGTAGAAATAATTTTGATGATAAACCCTATGAAAGTTTTCATTTGCCAACAGGAGAATGGGTTTTAAGAATATTTGTGCCATTACTTGAGATAGAGGATAACAACCATCAACAAAACCTGGGATATTTTGAAGGGGTAAGAATTATTCCTGACTGGCAGGACGAACAAATTCATGAAAATTCACTTTTAGTGTCGATTATTGCTATTTTTGCTTCTTTATTTTGTGGGTTTCTCATTTACCCAATTGTTGTCAACCTATCCAATGAAAATGAAAAGAAAACTTTAGAAGTTTTAGATTCTCATATTTCTATGATGGAAGCTTTAGGCAGAGCAATTGCAAAAAGAGATTCAGATACTGGAATCCATAATTATCGTGTTGCCTGGATTGCGGCTAAAATTGCCGAGACAGTAGGTGTTAAAGGCAGCGAAATGCAATCACTAATAGCCGGTAGTTTTTTACATGATGTCGGCAAAATTGGTATCAAGGATGAAATCTTATTAAAGCCTGGTAAATTAGATGAAAATGAATTTGAAATTATGAAAACCCATGTGAGTCAGGGAGAAGACATTGTTAAGGGCTTAGGTTGGTTAAATGGAGCCAATGAAATTGTTTCTGCTCATCATGAAAAGTTTAATGGGCGAGGTTATCCCAGAGGTTTAAAAGGGGAACAAATACCATTAGCTGCCAGAATTTTTGCCATTGCCGATGTTTTTGATGCACTATCATCTAAAAGACCTTATAAAGAGCCAATGCCTTTTGAACAGGTAATGGAAATTTTAGAGCAAGATTCAGGAACGCACTTTGATCATGAGCTTATGGAAGTTTTTAAGCCGCTTGCCCAAGAGGTTGCTAATAAATTGAAAAATCTCAATGAAGAAAGTGCCAGAGCCTTACTTGAAAAAATGATTTTAAAACATTTTTATATTAACAAATAAAACAACAAATATTTTGGTTTCTATTACTGCTTTTAGTTCTGAAACAATTTAATCCATTTAAGAAATAGTTAAGCAACAATATCCTTCCATTATATCCACAATGACTGAGTAATTAGCCGTTCTCAGAAATTAACAACGAAATATTACAGCTTATTACGACTCTGATATATTAAAGTTATTAAAGCTGTTTTTTGTTGCACTGATAACAGCTAGCGGCATAATCATAAAATTAATGACAGGGATCATGGTCATTAATAAAACAGCACTTCCAAAACCTAAACTAAACCATCTTTTTTGTTTTTGCATTGATATTTGATGATTAAATTTAATATCATGATTGCCAAAAGGGTAATCCATATATTGTAAAGACATCATCCAGGCACTAAAAGCAAACCATAATATGGGAGCAAATGGCATAGTAATGGGAATCAGAAAAAGAATTAACAGGGGAATTGCCCGGATAAGAAAGTAAACTAATTTATGAATTTCCTGAGCAATTGATTTAATGCTTAGACTAATTATTTGTTTTATAGAGATTGAGCTTAATGAAGAATTTGCATTAATATTATTTCCAATAAGATAGTTCTCTGTCGCTTCAGCTAATAGCGTATTAAAAGGTGAGGCTATTATATTGGCAAATAGGCTGAAGGTATAAAAAACAAAAGTCAGATAAATAATAAAAAATAAAACCCATAGTATCGGTTTAATCAAGTTTAATAAGGCTGCGACCCAATTCCAAAGGTTTGAAAAATCAAGAACATTTGACATAAAAAGCGAGAAATAATGGATTCCGACCAGTAGCGCAACAAAAAACAAAGCAATATTAATTAGAAGTGGTATTAAAACATATGATTTGATCCCTGTTTTACTCATAAGCGGCAGCCCGGAAAATAGTGATTTCATGCCGGAAATTGGGTTGTTATACGATGGTTGAGGTGAATTCATGGTTTATTTTTCTATGTCTCAGAGTGATTAAATTATTTATCTTCATATTAACTGATTATGCAGGTTTAAGGAAACAGACACTTTATGAATAAGTCTATTATTTTAGGGGCTGTTGATCTTTCAGATACTTGATTGATTTATGTGAAATTTCAATAAATCAATAAGTTAGATGAAAGTTCGACAGGCCTGCGTTGCTATAAATAAATTTACAATTTAGATTTTCAGTTTAAACATCAAGAGCAATTTTGTGGCAATGGTACAAAGAATATTGTTAAATTGATTGCTGCTTGATTATCATTTTCTGCCTTATATTTCATATCATCTAAAATTGATATCTGATAGAATCTCGATTTTATTTTTTAATGTTCTGAATCTGAATGACACAACACTACAATAAGAAAAATATTTTGCAAGTAAAATCCTTAGCTTGCCAAAGAGGAGAGAAACTTCTTTTTTCTAATTTAAGTTTTGCAGTGGCCAGTGGCGAGTTACTTTTGCTGGAAGGTAAAAATGGTGCCGGTAAAACGACTTTATTAAGACTTTTATCTGGTTTGCGTCGTTCAGATGAAGGTGAAATATTTTGGAATAATCAGGAAATTTCTGAACTGGATTTTGATTTTTATCAAGACGTTTCTTTTTTAGGGCATCATAATGCTTTAAAACTTGAATTAACCGCCCAGGAAAATCTTGAAGTCAGCATCGCTCTAAGTGCCGGAAGTGAAATTTCTATCGAAAAGGCTCTTGCAGATGTTAAGTTAGCTGGATATGAACATGAACTGGTTAAAAGCTTTTCAGCTGGGATGAAACGCAGACTGGCTATAGCAAAACTTTTGGTATTAGATACACCATTATGGGTTTTAGATGAACCTTTTACTTCGGTAGATGTCAAAGGTATTGCATTGATTGAAAAGTTCATTAATGAACATTTACAAAAAGGGGGCTTGGTGGTGATGACATCACATCATGAGGTCAATATAGAAAAAAAATATATAACTAATCTACGTTTATAATAAATGGCCAAAACCAGAGTTTCTACACGTAAGGCTTTTTCCGTTATTATATGGCGCGATTTAATGCTTTCTATTCGTCATCCTTCTGAAATAATCAATCCCTTATTATTCTTTATTATGGTTATCATTTTGTATCCATTTGCAGTGGGCTCAGATGCAAAATTATTGATGGAAATTTCGACTGGTGTTGTGTGGGTTGCTGCCTTATTAGCGTCGATGTTATCTTTAGATAGTATTTTTAAAGAAGATTTTGCTGATGGTACTTTAGAAGAGATGATCTTAAGTGCTCATCCAACTTCGATTTTGGTTTTGGCAAAAGTTTTTGCACATTGGTTACTAACAGCACTACCATTGATTATATTGGCACCAATATTAGCAGTTATGCTGGGTATGCATGATGATGGCATTGTCGTATTATTATTAACTTTACTTATTGGTACGCCGGTATTAAGTCTTATTGGTGCTATTGGTGTAGCATTAACCGTTAGTTTAAGAGGTGGCGGTGTTATCTTGTCATTATTAATACTGCCCTTATATATTCCTGTATTAATTTTTGGCAGCGGCGCAGTCAATAATGCAATTTTAGGTTTGGATGTGCAGGGGCAGATATATATGTTGGCTGCCTTATTTGTTTTAGCCCTGTTTTTTGCACCATTAGCAATTGCAGCAGCATTGAAAATTAGTTTAAGTTAAATGTACTCACAATATTTGAAAATGTCTGAAATATTCTTAATCAGCTTTTACAAATTTTATGAGTATTTACATTATAGATAAAAAAATTATGATAAAAGCAACCTGGTCATTTATTCAAAAATTTTCTTCACCACCCCATTTTTACCGTATTTCAGGGAAAATGCAGCCCTGGTTTATGGCAATTTTTATAGGCACACTGATATATGGTTTGATAGGAGGTTTGTATTTAGCACCAACTGATTACCAACAGGGCGATAGTTTTAGGATTATTTATGTTCATGTTCCTGCAGCCTGGATGTCTATGTTTATCTATATGGTGATGGCTTTTTGCGCAGCAGTGGCTTTAATCTGGAGAATTAAACTTGCTGATATTGTGTTAATTAGCAGTGCACCTATTGGTGCCATGTTTACTGCAATTGCTTTGGCTACCGGTTCTATTTGGGGTAAACCAATGTGGGGTACCTGGTGGGTATGGGATGCCAGATTAACAGCAGAATTAATTTTACTGTTTTTATATTTGGGGATTTTTGCACTTTATAATGCAGTGGAAGATAAACGAACCGGTTCTCGTTTTGTGTCGATTCTCGTATTGGTAGGTGTTGTTAATATCCCTATTATTCATTATTCGGTAGAATGGTGGGCTACCTTGCATCAGGGGCCAACCGTGACTAAGTTTGATAAACCATCAATTCATATTGATATGCTGATCCCTTTATTGGTGATGGCAATTTCTTTTAAGTGTTACTACATTACGACAATGTTCTCCAGAGCCAGAACCGAGCTTTTAGAACGTGAATCAAATGCAAAATGGGTGACAAAGCTATTAGTTCCGACTAAAGCAGACTAGGAGAATATAATGAGCGAATTTTTACACATGGGCGGTTATGCCAGTTTTGTCTGGTCATCTTATGCCTTATCTTTTATTTTAATGTTTGGGATGATGTTTTTATCATTTTCACAACATAAAAAGAAACAGAAAATAATTCAGGGAAGAATTATTCGCGCAGCACAGCAGAAGGCAGAAAAAAAGCGTGAAGAAGAAAACGAGTAAGCTATAAAGCGAATCATTTAAATAGATTAATTTATAAGGCAAAAAGAATGACACCAGCAAGAAAAAAGAGAATGACTCTGATAGGCGTATTAATACTAGGTACAGCACTGGCTGTTGGCCTGATTTTAAAAGCGATGAATGAAAATGTGATGTTTTTCTTTTCACCAACTCAGGTCATGGCCGGTGAAGCACCTAAAAACAAATTATTTAGAGTCGGTGGTATGGTTGTGGAAGGCAGCGTTGTTCGAGTGCCAAATTCTGTCAAAGTTCAATTTGATTTAACCGATAATGCAAAAATAATCACGGTAGAATATGAAGGCATCCTGCCGGATTTATTTCGTGAAGGACAGGGCATTATTGCCAATGGTCGTTTAGATGCCAAAGGTAATGTGATTGCTGATGAAGTTTTGGCAAAACATGATGAAAACTATATGCCTCCGGAAGTAGCAGCAACAATGCAACGTGTTGCTGATAAAGATGGTTCAATTAAGAATAAGATGTAAAAATTATCGTTGCTAACTTCCCCCCTCAATTTTAATAAAACTCAAAAGAGAGAATTATGATTCCTGAACTTGGCCATATGGCTCTTATTATTGCCCTGGCAATAGCTTTTGTGCAGGGAAGCCTGCCCTTATATGGAGCCTACAAAAATAATCCTGCTTTAATTGCTATTGCTAAACCGGCCGCCTTAACACAGGCACTTTTTATGGTTATGTCATTTTTGTGTCTGATTTATATTTTTGTTACCGATGATTTCTCTGTAGTTTATGCTGCCAGTAATTCAAATACTCACTTGCCGACACAGTTCAAGGTTTCAGCTGTATGGGGAGCGCATGAAGGCTCTTTATTACTATGGGCAATGACTTTATCTCTATGGGGAGCTGCTGTCGCTCTTTTTAGTAAAAGCATACCAGCGATTATGAGAGCAAGAGTTTTAGGAGTAATGGCCCTAATAGCAATTGGCTTTATGTTATTTATGTTATTAACATCAAACCCATTTGATCGTCTTGCTGTAGCACCTCTAGAAGGACGAGATTTAAACCCTTTATTACAGGATTTTGGCTTAATTATTCATCCGCCCATGCTATATATGGGCTATGTTGGCTTTTCTGTTGCCTTTGCTTTTGCTGTTGCCGCTATGCTTGGTGGAAAACTTGATGCTGCCTGGGCTCGATGGTCTAGACCCTGGACTAATATAGCCTGGGTATTTTTAACCATGGGGGTAGCGCTTGGAAGTTGGTGGGCCTATTACGAATTAGGCTGGGGCGGCTGGTGGTTCTGGGATCCGGTTGAAAATGCCTCATTTATGCCATGGCTAGTCGGTACGGCATTAATTCATTCTTTAGCAGTGACAGAAAAACGTGGTGCTTTTAAAGCCTGGACTGTATTGTTAGCAATCTTAGCTTTTTCTTTAAGTTTATTAGGTACTTTCTTGGTTCGCTCGGGTGTTTTAACTTCAGTTCATTCTTTTGCAGCAGATCCAGGACGTGGTGTGTTTATTTTAATATTCCTAATTCTGGTCGTTGGCAGTTCACTGACTCTTTACACATTTCGTGCGGCTGATATTAAGTCCAAAATTAGTTTTAAACTTTTCTCAAAAGAAGGATTTTTATTATTAAATAATATTGTTTTAGTTGTTGTAATGGCCAGTGTTTTACTTGGTACATTATATCCACTTCTAATAGATGCATTAGGTTCAGGTAAAATTTCTGTAGGCCCTCCATACTTCAATGCGATTTTTGTTCCTTTAATGATTCCACTTGTGATTGCTGTTGGAATAGGAGCACTTATCAGATGGAAAAAAGATGATTTTGGCCGTATCTTGAAAAAAACAAATATTGCAATAGCTATTAGTATTATTTTAGGTACAACTTTGCCTTTACTTCGAGATGAACCCTATGAATGGAAAGTAGCCATGGGACTGACTTTAGCCGTCTGGGTTACTCTTACAACATTAATTTGGGTGAAAGATAATCGTAGTAAAGGTTTTCTTGGTTGTTTGAGTATATCTCGTTCAGGTTGGGGTATGGTTTTAGGACATTTAGGTATTGCTATATTTATTGCCGGACTCAGCATGACTGCTATGTATAGTATTGAAAAGGACGTACGTCTGGAAGTTGACCAAAGTTACAACATGAAAGGATATGATTTTACTTTTCGTGGCGTTAAAACGGTTGCGGGTCCAAACTATGATGCTAAAGTTGGTCTAATCGATGTCTATTATGAAGGTAAACTTTATACGAAACTAGAGCCATCAAGACGGATTTATCGCGTACAAACAATGCCTATGACCGAAGCGGCTATTGATGCAGGTTTTACCAGAGACTTATTTGTAGCCATTGGTGAAGATCTGGGTGATGGAGCCTGGAGTTTTAGATTATATAACAAACCATTTGTTCGCTGGTTGTGGCTGGCGGGAATATTTATGTCTCTTGGTGGTTTATTGGCAGCCAGTGATAGTCGTTATTATAAAATGGCTAAACGTAAATTTCTTAATCAATAAGGAATAGCAAATTGAACAGATATATACCAATCGCTTTATTTGTTTTATTAGTGGCATTATTGGCATTTGGCTTAACCAATGATCCCAAAGAAGTACCTTCGCCATTTATTAATAAACCTGCGCCAGAGTTTTCAACTTCTCAACTATATAGTGATGAGATGATTTCTGTTGCAGGAATGAAAGGAAAAGTGTGGGTACTCAATGTTTTTGCTTCCTGGTGTGTTTCCTGTCGAGCAGAGCATGTTTTAATTACGGAACTGGCAAACAAATTGACAACCCCAATTGTTGGCCTCAATTATAAAGATGAAACCACTGATGCCAAGCAATGGTTAGCTTCATTTGGTAATCCTTACGATATGATTGCGGTAGATTATAAAGGTTCCATTGGTATTGACTGGGGAGTCTACGGCGTTCCTGAAACCTTTATTATTGATAAAAAAGGGCTTATTCGTCATAAGCAAATTGGTCCGGTTACTGCTCAGGCCTTAAATGAAATATTTTTCCCTTTGATTGAAAAACTTGAGAAAGAAAGTTAAATTAAAAACAGTCTAAAGTGTTAAGTTAAAAAACTAAAAACTAAAAACTAAAAACTAAGTAGATATAATTTACTACAAGAGTGCAAACTATGAGAACAGGTTTATTTTATTTATTATTAATATTTTCCTTATTTATTTCGAATGCTTGTTTAGCTAAAGTTGAGTTATTTGAATTCGAAAATGATCAGCAACAGCAGGCATATCAGACTCTATCAGAGCAATTACGCTGCCTGGTTTGTCAAAACCAGAATCTTGCTGACTCTAATGCAGAACTTGCTCAGGATATGCGCAATAAAACTTATCAAATGGTTAAACAAAACAAATCTGAACAGGATATTATTGATTACTGGGTTAGTCGTTATGGTGACTTTGTTTTGTATGATCCGCCATTTAAGCAAATAACTTTAATTTTATGGCTGGGGCCTTTTGTTTTACTTATTCTTGCTATCTATATCGGATTACGCATAGTTCGCTCTAATAAGGCTCAAGAGATAACGGTTAATAATAAAGATAAGCGTGAAGAGATACAAAAACTGCTGGATTCATAACTATTAAGTTAAAAACAGTTGTACCCTGAATTTGGTAAAAATATTATTGGGAGTTAACTACTCTTGATACAAATAAAGTGGAATTAAATATGGTAATTTTCTGGATTATAAGCAGCCTTTTATTTTTGTTTGCAATTATCGCAATCGTATATCCTGTGCTAAAAGATCTAACTAAATTGGCTAATCAGGAAAATGAGCTTGATCAAAAGGCTTTCAATGTTGAAATTGCTAAAGAACAAATCATTAAACTTGATGACTCTTACAATAAAAATGAAATCTCTAAAGAAGAATATGATGATTTAAAGTATGAAATAGAGTCTAGTTTAATGGATGATTTATCAAATTTTGATGATAAAACATCCGATAATACCTCTTCCCAAGTTACTTACTCTGCTATTAAACCAATTATTATTGGACTTGCTTTATTTATCCCGGCATTTTCCATGGCCTTTTATCACTATATTGGCGAGCCGGATGCATTTAACCCCGAATTTGGTCAACATGCTCAAATGCCCCAATCTGGAAGTGCAACTCAGACAAATATTAATCAAATGCTGACGGGACTGGTTAATAAACTGAAAGAAAACCCACAAGATATTGATAGTTGGTTTTTACTAGCGCGAAGCTTTATGTCATTAGAAAGATATACAGACGCTGCTACTGTATACAATAAAATGTTAAAAATGACAGATAACTCTCCAGATGTTCTTGTATCTTTGGCTGATGCACTGGCAATGTCTCAGGGTGGGAAAATGCAAGGTGAACCTGAACAATATATTCAGCAGGCTTTAGCAAAAGACCCGAATCATGTTACGGCTTTATGGCTTGCTGGTATTGCAGCCAGAGAAAAAAATGATACCCAATTGGCTTTAAAATACTTTGATCAGGTTTTACCATTATTGGAAGATGATGAGCAATCGGCTCAAGCGGTAAAAAAACTTATTGCTCAGTTAGGTGGAAAAGTTGAAAACACTATTAAAGGTGCTGAAAATGTTAAAGATGTTGAAAATGTTTCAGATGTTCAAAATGAGACAACGGTGGGCACAAATTTAACTGAAGTTACATTAGAAATTAACTTATCAGCAGAGCTTGCACAAAAAATCACACCAGAAATGACCGTATTTGTTTATGCTAAGGCCTTCCAGGGGCCACCTATGCCTTTGGCTGCAGCTAAATATACGGCAAATGATTTATTAAGCGGGAAAATTTCAGTTACATTAAATGATCAAATGGCTATGATGCCGAGTATGAAGCTATCTTCATTTGACAAAGTTAACGTCGGGGCTCGAATTTCTAAATCTGGTTCACCGATGAAACGAACAGGCGACTTTACCAGTAAAGAAGTTCCGGTCGACTCCTCAAGCTCTATGCCTGTTGAACTAATTATAGATTCTTTAGTCCCCTGATTTAATAGCGAGTAAAGTAAGGAAAACGATATGAGTATAAAAGCTGATTCCTGGATTAAAAGAATGTCACAAGAGCATGACATGATTTCTCCATTTGAGCCAAAACAGGTCAGAGTTCAAAATGATCAGAAAATCGTTTCTTATGGCACATCTAGTTATGGTTATGATGTCCGTTGTTCTAATGAATTTAAAATTTTTACCAATATAAATTCAGCCATCGTAGATCCAAAAGATTTTGATGATAATAGTTTTGTTGATGTTGTCTCAGACGTTTGTATTATTCCTCCCAATTCATTTGCACTAGCAAGAACGGTAGAATATTTTAAGATTCCTAGAAATGTTTTAACCGTGTGTTTAGGCAAGTCGACCTATGCACGATGCGGAATTATCGTTAATGTCACACCTTTAGAACCTGAATGGGAAGGTCATGTGACTCTTGAATTTTCAAATACTACGCCATTACCAGCAAAAATTTATGCCAATGAGGGTGTTGCTCAAATGCTCTTTTTTGAATCAGATGAAGTCTGCGAAACTTCCTATAAAGATAAATCAGGAAAATACCAGGGACAGACAGGTGTGGTTACCCCCAGAACCTGATTGATTAAATTATAACTTGTTGTTTATAGCGTAATATGGTATAAAACGCACCCAGATTAAGTGTTCAAATAATTAATCTGATTTTCGTAGTTTATCTAAGTAAAGAGATAAACAAAATAAACAAACTATTCGGCACAAATGCTAGGGTGCTTTATTAGATTATCAATATCTAATTTAAAGTTAGTATTTGGGATTAGTTTGAAATGTAACCCTTTTAAAAGGAAAATATAATGTCAAACGTAAGTATGAGACAAATGCTTGAAGCAGGCGTCCACTTCGGGCACCAGACCCGTTATTGGAACCCTAAAATGGCTAACTACATTTTTGGTTCTAGAAATAAAATCCATATCATCAATTTAGAAAAAAGCTTACCTCTATTCAATGATGCAATAAACTTTGCAGGCAAGGTTGCGGCTAATAAAGGTAAAATTCTTTTTGTTGGTACTAAGCGTGCAGCTGGAAATGTTGTTAAAGAACAAGCTGAACGTTGTGGCATGCCATACGTCAATCACCGTTGGTTAGGTGGTATGATGACCAACTATAAAACCGTTAAGCAATCTATCAAACGTTTAAAAGATTTAGAAAAGTCTTTTGAAGATGAAGCGATGAACGGTTTAACTAAGAAAGAAGTGTTAACGCTTCAGCGTGAAAAAGAAAAACTGGAAAAGACTTTAGGCGGTATTAAAGATATGGGCGGATTACCATCAGCTCTATTCGTTATTGATGTCGGCTATGAAAAAATTGCTGTTCAAGAAGCTAAAAAGCTTGGTATTCCAGTCATTGGTGTTGTTGATACAAACAATAGCGAAAAGAATATCGATTATGTTATTCCTGGTAATGATGATGCAATCAGAGCGATTACGCTTTATGCAGAAAGTATTGCTGATGCGGTTATTGATGCTAAGGATGCAACAACGACTGCAGCAGTAGAGCCTGCAGCAGAAGAAGCTGAAGCAGCAGCAGAATAATAGATTCTAAGTATACCAGTAATCTTTCAAAATGCAGGCTTCGTTACTTTTTATTTTTAGCTCAATCATGTACTACTTGTACACTCAATCGGTAAAAATAAAAAAAGCCTCGCTGCATTTCAAAATATCACAGGTATAGTATTAAATAATAGCCTATACTCGCTTTCTTAAATTAAGTGGGTATGGGCTTTTTATAATTAAATTTTAAATATTGAGGAAAGTAACAATGGCAATTACGGCTGCCCTGGTAAAAGAACTACGTGAACGTTCTGGCGCTGGTATGATGGAATGTAAAAAAGCATTAGTTGAAACAGATGGTGATATTGATGCAGCAATTGAACACATGAGAAAAACCGGTCTTGCAAAAGCTGACAAAAAAGCCTCACGTACTGCTGCAGAAGGTAAGTTAGTGATTCAATTTAGTGATGATGGTAAAAAAGCGGTTATGCTTGAAGTTAACTGTGAAACAGACTTTGTTGCTATTGGTGATGATTTCGGTAATTTTGCAGATAACGTTGCTAGCCAGATTTTAAATGGTGATTATGCTGATGTAGATGCTGTATTAGCATCAAACTATGGTGATACTTCTACAAGTGTAGATGATACATTAAAAGGTCTTGTTGCTAAAATTGGCGAAAAAATGACGGTAAGACGTTTTAAAGTGATCACAACTGATGGTTTATTAGGCCAATACATCCACGGTAAGAAAATTGGTGTTGTTGTTGAATTAGACGGTGGTACTGAAGAGCTGGCTAAAGACGTTGCAATGCATGTTGCTGCGACTAACCCAAGTGCACTTAATGAAGAAGCTTTATCACCTGAATTAGTTGCTAAAGAACGTGAAATTGCTATGGCTGAAGCTGCAAATAGTGGCAAACCAGAAAATATCATTGAAAAAATTGTCGATGGTAAGATCAAAAAGTTTATGAAAGAAAACACTTTATTAGGCCAATCTTTTGTAAAAGATCCAGATGTTACTATTGAAAAACTTGTAAAAGATGCTGGTGCAACTATTTTAAGTTATGAAAGAATTGAAGTAGGTGCTGGTATCGAAAAGAAAGTTGAAAACTTCGCTGAAGAAGTAATGGCTCAGGTTAATTCCTAAAATAAGGACTTAATCTAGTTTATCATCAATAACCTCTTTGTAAAGTAAATCTGGGGCTTAGTGAATATGTCATCAAAACCTTTTTATAAACGAATACTACTAAAATTAAGTGGTGAAGCATTAATGGGTGATCAAGACTTCGGTATTGATCCTAAAATGCTTGATTTTGTTGCTAAAGAGGTTAATAACTTAGTTCAGCAGGGTGTACAGGTTGCTCTGGTTATTGGTGGTGGTAATATTTTTCGTGGTGTTAGTTTAGCATCAGGTGGAATGGATAGAGTTGCTGGTGACCATATGGGCATGTTAGCAACGGTTATAAATTCACTTGCTATGCAAAACACACTTGAAAATCATGGTATGGATGTCCGCGTTATGTCTGCTTTACCTATACAGCAGATGTGTGATGACTATGTCAAACGTGATGCGGTTAGACATTTGCAACAAGGTCGTGTCATTATCCTAACAGCAGGAACCGGTAACCCTTTCTTTACCACAGATTCTGCTGCTAGTCTTAGAGGTATGGAAATAGGCGCTGATGTTGTCATTAAGGCAACAAACGTTGACGGCGTATATGATTCTGATCCTAGAAATAATCCTGATGCAAAAATGTATAGTAATCTTAGCTATGATCAGGTGATTGCTGAGAAATTAAATGTTATGGATACGACAGCTATTGTTCTTTGTCGTGATCAGGAAATGCCAATCCGTGTTTGTAATATGAATCATTCAGGATTGTTAGAAAAAATAGTTGTTGATGGTGAACATCATGGGACTATTGTAGAATAAATTTAACAGCTTCCCCCTTCCTCTTGAAGGGGGAAGCTGTTACAAATAATAAGAAATAGTGGAATTAATATGATTAATGAAATTAAATCAGATGCTGAATCAAGAATGGATAAGACTATAGATGTATTTAAAGTTGATTTGGCAAAAGTTAGAACAGGTAGAGCACATCCCAGTTTATTAGATACTATTATGGTTGATTATTATGGTTCTAATGTTCCACTTTCACAGGTTGCTAATGTTTCGGTTCAGGATGCCAGAACTTTGTCATTATCGCCTTGGGAAAAGCAAATGGTACCGGTTATAGAAAAAGCGATTATGCAATCAGATTTGGGACTAAACCCGGTCACTAATGGCGGTGTTATTCGTATACCTTTACCGCCTTTAACTGAAGAAAGAAGAAAAGATTTAATAAAAGTTGTTCGTGGTGAGGCTGAATCAGCTAAAGTGGCTATTCGTAATATTCGTCGTGACTCTAATGCAACTTTAAAAGAACTAGAGAAAGAAAAAGAAATCTCAGAAGATGAAGAAAGAAAAGCAGAAGATATGATTCAAAAAATCACTGATACACATGTTAAAAAAATCGATGATATATTAGCCATTAAAGAAAAAGATTTAATGGAAATATAAAGCTTTGTTTAACCTCTGCTTGAATTAAATATCAAACAGATAAAACCAATTAAATAAAACATAGCTACTATTCTAAATGTCTCAAAAAGTCCCTAATCAAGTTCATTTTCAAACAGTCACTGAAAATGAGCAAGGGCAGCGTATTGATAACTTCCTTAAGCAATACCTCTATCATGTTCCCAAGTCTCATGTTTATAAAATTATCCGTAAAGGCGAAGTACGTGTTAATAAAAAGCGTGTAAAAGCTGAATATAAACTTAAACTTGATGACCAAATTAGAATTCCGCCGGTTAATGTTCAACAAAAGCTGGAAATTCACCCAAATGACTCTCTGCTTGAACAATTATCTAAATCTATAATATTTGAAAGTAATCAACTATTAGTTATCAATAAACCCAGTGGTTTAGCCGTTCATGGTGGCAGTGGTATTAGTTATGGTTTAATTGAAGCGGTTAGAAAAATGAGACCGGATGAAAGGTTTTTAGAACTGGTTCATCGTTTAGATAGAGACACGTCCGGTTGTATTCTTATTGCTAAGAAAAGAAGCGTGTTAACTTATTTACATCAACAATTAAGAGATAAATCAACACAAAAATACTATCAAGCGCTAGTTTGCGGCAAAATTCAGGGCAATTCAATTAAAGTTGATAAGCCATTAAGGAAAAACACGTTAAAATCTGGAGAACGAATAGTAACCATTGATCCCATGGGAAAGCAGGCTATTAGTATTTTCAAACCTATCCAAAATTACCACGATTTAACTTTAGTTGAAATTAAGATTTTAACAGGCAGAACCCATCAAATACGTGTTCATGCTCAGTCTATTGGGCATGAACTAGTTGGCGATCGTAAATATGGTAATTTTGCCTGTAATCAACGTATTAAATCTTTAGGGCTTAAAAGATTATTTTTACATGCTAAAAGAATAGAGGTGAAAATGCCTGATGACCCTAAAAGTTTAGTCTTTGAAGCACCTTTAAGTAGCGATTTAACTCAATTACTTTCCAAACTTGATAATAACTATGGCCAATAAGCCTAATTATTCATTAGTGATTTTTGATTGGGATGGTACTTTAGTCGATTCAATTGCCAGAATTATTGATGGGCTTGAAAAAACAATTAATCATTTGCAATTAGAACCAAAAACACCAAAAAAATTAAAAGAAATAATTGGTTTAGGTTTAAATCATGCCATTTTATCCCTATATCCTGAACTAAATGATCAGCAAGTTGAGCATTTTGCCAATAGCTATCGTCAGTTTTTTACAGTAAGTCAGGCATCTGAATTATTCTTTGGTGTCGATAAAATGCTATATGAGCTGAAACAAAAAGGCGTTATGCTTGCAATAGCCACAGGTAAAGGGCGATCAGGTTTAAATAGTTCAATGACTGAAGTTGGCTTAGAACACTTTTTTCATGCCAGCCGTTGTGCTGATGAAACACAATCAAAACCAAACCCAGCTATGTTACATGAAATATTAGATGAGTTTGGAATGGATAAAGCTGATGCCGTCATGATTGGTGACTCAAGTTATGATATCCAAATGGCTCAGCAAATAAATATGGATAATATTGGCGTAACCTATGGTGTTCATTCAAAAGAAGATTTAACTCAATTGAACACACAATTGATTGTTGAAGATATAGAATCATTACATCATTATTTGATACAGCACACGACTTCTTTTTAATTTTAATTTAATAAGTGAATAATTATGTCTAACTGGAATAGCAAAATATCGGATGTTGAAACCGATATCAATACCAATAAAAACTCAATTAATATGGAGCATGAGCCATTTTTGGGTAATGTCAGCAGTATTTCGGAACAGAAAGCTGATTCTCAGGAACAACGAGACTGGGAAAAAAAGATGATTTATGATTTGGCTTATGCGACCCATAAAGAGCAAAAATCTAAACGTCGTTGGGGAATATTTTTTAAATTTTTAATTGTTATCTATGTAGCAATGATTACCTATGTTAATTTTAGCCCTTTATCGACATCGCTTGAAACAACAAGCAAAGAACATACGGCTTTAATAAATGTAGAAGGTGTCATTGCTTCAGATACTGATGCAAGTGCTGATAAAATTGTTAGTAGTTTGAGGGATGCCTTTAAAGACAAAAAAACCAAAGGAGTTATTTTACGATTAAATACACCGGGTGGTAGTCCGGTTCAGTCGGGTTATATTAATGATGAAATTTATCGCTTAAAAGAAAAATACCCAGAGACTAAAGTTTATGCCGTAATCAGTGATGTTTGTGCATCTGGCGGGTATTATATTGCAGCTGCAGCTGATGAAATCTATGCTGATAAAGCCAGTATTGTTGGTTCAATCGGTGTTGTTATGAATGGTTTTGGCTTTGTTGATGCCATGAAAACTTTAGGCGTCAGCAGACGTTTATATACTGCAGGTGAGCATAAGTCTTTCTTAGATCCATTTTTACCGGAAAATTCAACAGAAGTGGGCCATATTAAGGGTATGCTGAATAATATCCATGAACAATTTATTAATGTTGTTAAAAAAGGACGAGGTGATAAATTAGCAGATGATCCGAATTTATTCAGTGGTTATTTCTGGACGGGAGAAAAATCAATTGAAATGGGATTAGTAGATAAATTAGGTAGTTCCAGTTTTGTTGCCAGAGAAGTGATTGGCGCAGAGACCATAAAAGAATATTCTCATGAAGATGATTTACTTGAAAGATTCTCTAAAAAATTAGGTTCTTCTATTTCCTCAATTTTAGGAAATAACTTGTCTTTACAAAAAGTATTAACGGAATCAGTGATTTTGAAATAATCAGTTACTATAAGCAAGCAATAAAAAAGGCCAACTATCAAATTGGCCTTGCTACTATCAATTTAAAAATTGTTAGTTTTATGAAGTATAGTCTGAATAACCATCAGTGTTCTTTTCTAGGCCATCATCATATCCAGCCTGGTAAGCATCAGTTACACGCTGCTCTTCACGAGGTGGGTTACATACATAACCACCTTGCCAGCCTTGAACATATTCAGGGTCTACATTCTTAGATTCCATTTCTACAACAAAGTCGTGATAAGTCTGATCCATTATTATTCCTCTTAAAATAAATATTCATCGTTCATTTAGCCATGATTTATTATTTGTAAAATAATCAATAGCATTTAAAAATTTATGGCAGTATTCTACCTAGCTTCTTGAGATATATCCAGTGAAAAATCTTTAATATTAACACATTGATTTAGTTATTTTGGGATAGAGTCTATCTCTTTAGACTTAGGTATAGCTATGTCTCTTATTCTAAAATAACCTCACCACTTGATTGTACTTGATTTCTACCAGAGTCTTTAGCCACGTAGAGTGCTTTATCAGCACCTTCAATTAGTTTTTCCTGTACAAGTTTACAATCACGTTTATCATTTCTGGATGTAAAAGTTGAAACACCTGCAGAAATAGTGACTTTTAATACTTGACCATCAGAAAGTTCAAATGGACTATTATGAATAATATCAATAATTCTTTGTGCGGCTAAAATTGCTGCCTTATTAGCTGTTTGGACCAGTAAAATGACAAATTCTTCACCACCAAAACGAGCTAAAATTTCATGTGTTCTAAGAACACCATTGATTCTTTTTACTACTTGAATTAAAACTTCATCCCCAATTTGGTGACCATAATTATCATTGACTAACTTAAAATGATCGATATCAATTAAAACACATGAAAGGGATGATAAACTTCTGTTACTGCGTTTGACTTCATGAGACAATAATTGATCAAAATATCTTCGGTTTCGAGTTTGCGTTAATGGATCCGTATAGGTAATTAAAGTTAATTCTTCGCGATTTAAAACACTTTCAAAGCAGATTGATATTATTTTTCCTAACCTTTCTAAAAAGATATTGCCTGAACTACTGTCAAATCGGTTAGGCTGAGAACTAAAACAGCAGAAAATACCAATAAGTTGGTTATATCGAATTAGAGGTAATACACCTATGGATGAGATAGTTTGTTCAGTTGGTATATTATTTAACCAATCATGTTTTTCAGCTTCATATTCTCCAAAACAGATTTTATGACCATATCTTTCTAACTTCTCAACTTCTCCAGGAAGACTGAGTAATTGAACTCGGTTAAAGTCATTTTGCTTAATAACAGATGTCAGAAAGTGACTAAATTTTAATTTGGTATCCGATAAAATTAAACTGGTAAAATCCACTTTGAATAGAGAAGGGTAATCTAAAAATAAAATATTTAATAACTTTTCAAATGAGTCTGCTTCTAATAGTTTATACTCGATTGATTCAAATCGTTTCAGTTTTTTCTCATTTTCTCTAACTAAATCAAAAACTTCAGTAAGTTGAAGTTTTAATTGATTGTTCTCATCGTTTATAGACATATAATCAATTTAGACCATTTAATTAATTATAGCCATCTGGATTTTTGCTTTGCCAGTTCCAGGCATCACGCATCATTTGTTCCAGATCATGAGTAGCTTGCCAATTAATTTCTTTTTTTGCGAAAGATGGGTCGGCATAACATTCTGCAATGTCTCCAGCTCGTCTATCAACAATTTGATAGGCTATTTTATGTCCACAGGCCTTTTCAAACGCATGTAACATCTCAAGTACACTATATCCTTTGCCAGTACCAAGATTGTATGTTACCAGCCCCGGGTTTTGTGATAATTTTTCCAAAGCTTTAATATGACCGATAGCTAAGTCTACGACATGAATGTAATCACGGACACCGGTTCCATCAGATGTGGGATAATCATTTCCAAACACCGAGAGTTTTTCACGTTTACCTATTGCAACCTGTGAGATATAGGGCAATAAGTTATTAGGTATGCCGTTAGGATCTTCACCAATTTCACCTGATTTATGAGCACCAACCGGGTTAAAATATCTTAACATCGCCATATTCCAACTATCATCAGATTTGAATATGTCAGCGCAGATTTCTTCTATATAGAGTTTTGAGCGACCATAAGGGTTGTTAACAGATGTTGGAAAGTTTTCAAGAATAGGAACAGAAGCAGGATCTCCATAAACCGTTGCGGATGAACTAAAAACAAAGTTTTTTACATTGCAAGTTTTCATAATACGTAATAATGTAATAGTGCCCGCAATATTGTTTTGATAATAATCCAGAGGAATTTCAACCGATTCTCCAACGGCTTTTAAACCAGCAAAATGAATCACTGCGTCCGGTTTTTGTTGCTGAAAAATTTCAGTCATTTTTTGTTCGTCGAGTATATCGCACTCAAAAAAATCAATTTTCTGATCAGCGGATGATAACTTGTGAACTCGGTTTAGAGATTCAAATTTACTATTGGATAAATTATCAACGACACTAACACGATAGCCCGCATTCAATAGTTCAAGACAAGTATGACTACCAATATAACCAGCTCCACCTGTCACTAAAATGTGAGATAGCATAAAAACGTCCATAAAATAATGAGTTTATATAAAGTATCATACACCAATTGTCATATAAAATGTATAAAGATTAGCGGTTTTACTGATATCTTATTCAAGGTATAATTCCAGCTTTATCCAGAATAAATTATTAAGTCCATTTATTGATAAAATTTAGGTTAGATACACAAGCATCTTTGTAAATTAGGGTAATATATGAAAGGTCAACAACACGCCATAATAAGATGTAAAATCAAAAATATGCTTAAGAAGGTAAAGTTTCTGCTTAGTAATGCCATAATTATTGATTAATATGCAAATATATAGCGATGAAAATATTGGTAATTATACGATAAACAATATTTTAAATTTAATTAATAATTTGCTTGATAAACTATTAAGCCTGGATGAACTTTCTAATCAGGAAAATTTAAGGCTTGATAATAGTAAAATTGAAATTTTTAAGGCTTTAAATTTTTACACTGAAGATATGGATTTATCGGTTGGTTATGCTAAAGATTTAGATAACGAGCAGATCATACAAAATGCTTGTAAACAACTCAAAGAAATCATTTCTCAACATCATTTTTCATCCTTTTTTTTTGATTTAAATAATTGGCATATTTCCTTTGTTCTTTGGCGAATTCATCATGGTGGTTTAATACATCATTTAGAGGGCGTGGTAACCAGTATTGCGGAAATTGCGAATTTATTTAACCGACAGTCGGACTTGTTAAATATTTTGGAAATTATGAACGAATTGACGTTAGCGGTTGTTTCAGAATATTATGATGATATGAGCAATACTGACCCATCCAGGCCATGGCGTATTTTACTCATAAATTATGCCATCGTTGCCACCAGAACACATGATATTAAAGAAATTGAGACAGCATATGCATTTTTTGTAAATCATCTTCCAGAAGATGCTGCTCAATTCTTTTTTGAGGCAATGAAACAAATGGATGCTCAAAATTTTCCCCATCAGGTAAAAGACGTGGTTGAAAAATTTTATCAGCAATATACCGTTAATCAGGAATACTTAAAGCATGTTCATTAGATCAAATGAACATATTAAATTAAATAGTGGAATATATTTATGCTTACATTAATCGGTGCAAAAGCACTAAGCCCATCAAAATCTAAAAAATTACTGGCCCAGCTACAAAATATTTCAGAAGTTATCACTGATTTGCATAGCCATTTTTGTCATTTTGTCGATATTGCCGATGATCAAACATTAAACCAGGAACAGTCCAATGTTCTTGAACGACTTTTAACTTATGGTGATGGTTTGTCAGATTTCCAGCAAAGTGATGACGATACCTTAGCATATAAGACCCTGGAATTAATTGTTCTTCCCAGATTAGGCAC
>JADGAU010000270.1 GCA_015231865.1 Gammaproteobacteria bacterium
CCTGGTCAACTCGATAATGTTATCGATTTCATCGGGGGATAAATTATTGATTAAACCCAATACCCCGGTGACAACAAAAAACAAGCTTAATGGCAATATTAGCAATACAACTATCGTGTTTTTATCAAATTGGTTCATAATTCACTCCATTTTTAGCAATAATGGTTTATAGCGACAATGATTTTTCCAATGTATCTGAATTATACTTTGGGTATGGTTACCACAACTTTATCCTTTTTATATTCAATTTCAGCTTTTGTATAATCAGCGCCATAGGGTAATGACATGACTCTTGAAACCGTTTGCTGCGACTGACTACGTGAAACAATGTCACCAAACTGATTTTTATTTTCAGTAACTTTTGAAATTTTGCCATTCAGAGCTACTTGTCTATCATTTACCTCAACATTCAACTGATTATCTTCCATATTGGCAACGTGAAAAGTAATAATATATTTATCATTCTGTTCTTGCTGTTCCATGGAAATATCTTGTTTAGCAGTCTGGCTATTAGCAAAAAAACCATCTAACCAATTATCCTGGCTACTATTAAAACCGTGTGTAAAGCCTTGTGTAAAGTTTTGTGTAAAGTTTTGATTCATTAAGTCACGCATTTGCTGATGCATTTTTTCCATTTCAGCAAAAGGATCAGACCAATTTTGCATTTTGTTTGTGCTTTGATTATTCGCCGTTTGCTTATTGTTAACATCAGAATCTGAAACAGCGACCACGCTATCGCTCGGTTTGTATAATTTATCATAAATAATATAAGCCTGAACTGAGCAAACAAGCACCAAAACACTTAAGGCAATCCACATAATATGTTGTTGTTTTATCATGGCTTTTCTCCTTAATTCACCCCGCTATTAACTTCATATCGTACAGTCTGGTTAAGTTGTCAGTATTTATTAGCAACTGACAACTTAACTCTGCTTAACTATAGTAAAATGACAATTAGTTAAAACCTTAGTTCATGTTGTTCATAATTATATTGACTATCATCCCAAAATAAATCATCCACAGTATCGTTTGTAATAGTCACTTCTGAAGACCAATTCATTGGCGTTTCATCATCTAAATAGCCAACAAATTCATCATCTAAAAAGATATGTTTTTCATTATCTAAATATTCAATTCTATTGTTCATTTTAATTCTCCAAAGTCACAAATTTTTTCAGATCTAAGAAAAGTTAAAATCCTGTTGAAAAAAATAATTTTTTAACCAAAGTCTTTGTTTACGAGCTTTTCTTCTCTCTATCATTAACGAAAACTTACGGTCTTTATTTAAATGACGCTTTATCCTTTTCACAATTTCACCTATCTAAGCTAAATTTATAAAAAATTAAAAACGATTCAATGGCGGCATCTCCTGTGCCGCCTGAATTTCCTGCTTATTGGCTAATAGCAATACGTTTTACTTGACTATCTTCAAGTTCAAGACGAGGAATACGAATCGTCAAAACGCCATTTTTCATTTTTGCGTCTATACCATCAGCTTGTGCATCTTTAGGTAGTGATAAGACACGTTGAAAAGTGCCATAGCGTCTTTCTGAACGATAAAAGTGTTCGTCTTTTTCCTCTTTCTGCTCTTTTTTGTTACCTTCAATGGTTAACACATCATCACGTAACTCAATTGAGATATCTTCTTCACCTAGTCCTGGTGCTTCAACACTGATAATATATTCATTATCCTTGCTGGAAACATCACAATTAGGTTTAATGAAATCATTATCCCAAAGCTTGCTATCAAACAAGCGAGAACGTAATGGGTTCATATTAAACTGACTAAAGGCCTGATCAAACAAGCGATCAATTTCCTGATGAAATTGTCCCATTGGATTCATGATGGCACTATGCCCTAGATTTCCAAGGTCACTATTTTTTTGTACAGGTATGGTTGTATTATCAACTTTAGCCTTGTCTTCGTGTTTAAACCAATCCCAAGGTATTAAGTTTTTCCAGCTCATAGCTAACACTCCTCTGTTAAAAGGTTTAATGTTATAGTTGAAATCAATTAAGAAAGAAGTACTAAGCAGCTTTCTCTTTGGTTTCAACGGATGTTTCGTTATTTAAATGCTTCGATTTAGCATCACTAGAATTAATGCTAATGGTTCTGGGTTTCATTGTTTCCGGAACCTTTTTAAGCAAATGAATCATTAACAATCCGTTTTTGAGCTTGGCATCAGTTACCTCAACATAATCAGCCAAATTAAATTTGCGCTCAAAGTTTCTTTCAGCAATACCTTGATAAAGATATTGATGTTCCTTATCACTTTTTGGCTTATTACCTGTGATGGTTAGCAAATTCTCTTTGACCTGAATATCGAGTTCGTTTTCTTCAAAACCGGCTACAGCCAAAGTTATGGCATAGCGATTTTCTTCCATTACTTCGATATTATAAGGTGGATAACCTGTTTTAGAATTGTCCGTATTTGTGGCTAAATCCAATAAATTTAAAAAGCGATCAAAGCCAATACTATTACGGTAAAATGGTGTGTAATCAATCGTAGTCATGACATATCCTCCAAAGTTCAAGCAATACGAAATAATAACAATCAACGTTGAAAAGCACAGTTCAAGACTCATGCTCCTCAATTATTTATATAGGAAATTCTTAATAATTTTTCAAGGGATTTTTTAAAATTTTTTTGATTATTTTTTCACTAAACGTTTCCCTCTCCTTGGTTAGGGAAGGGACTGCCAGATGCAACTTTTTAACTTTTTCTTCAAGTAACTTAATGAAAAGATCTTAAAGCTAACTCT
>JADGAU010000271.1 GCA_015231865.1 Gammaproteobacteria bacterium
AAATTATAGATATTTGTCCATATATGCTCAATATATATTTGTCTCTTTTTCAGATACTCAAATATAGGAAGTACTTTTTTTATATCAAATAAAAAATCATCATCACCGAACGTGACCACATTTATCCCAAAAGTATTGTGCAAATATTCGATTTCTCTTATAATATTTTCAACCGATCTACGACGAAAACGGTTCTTAATACCTAGTTGGTGAATATCTTTCAAGTAACAAAATGAACAGTTGTATTTACACCCACGACTTGTATAAAGATTAATAAAATATGGAACTTGTCGAAAATTGATGTCTTGTTTAATAAGATCCCATCCAAAATCTTTACTTGTATAAAGCAAA
The DNA here is from genome assembly GCA_015231865.1 of Gammaproteobacteria bacterium. GTDB lineage: Bacteria > Pseudomonadota > Gammaproteobacteria > GRL18 > GRL18 > JADGAU01. Next base: position 352 of record JADGAU010000271.1, read on the forward strand.
TCCAGGTTATCAACTTGATTTATATTTTCATTAATCATCCAGATAATTAATAATATTTTCAATAGCGTTTTCGCTGTTGGTAGCAATAATATGATCGATATCTTTATCAGTTATATACTCTTTAGCACAGGAAGAAGTTACTATTTGAGAAAGCACTTCGATATTACTATCTTGAAGTAATAATTTTACTGTTTCCTCTGACATACAATCTTTATAAGCGACTTCTTTTCTAATCGCCGCCACTTTGGACAAAGCAAATTGATGTAAAATTTCATAATACGCTTTACTAACAGGGATATCACTAACAATGCTCTTGGCAAACTCTATTCCCACATTGACTTCAATATCATTAACTTTTAATTTAATTTCCAATAATTTTTCCCTTTATTTTAGTTTTATAGTAAATGTAATTATTTTGGGGCAGCACTTATTCTAGAATATTTGATTCTGTTTAGTTTTGTATTTAACATTTCTTTAAACTCTAGCCTATCTTCTTCAGTGTTAACTGAACAGCCTGTTAAATATAAATAAATAGCAGTTATAGAAAATGATTATCAAGCAATCGCCTTTAGACTTTCTGACTCCAAACTTTGTATAACTTGTTTAACTTCTCCTACTAACTGACAATGTTTGAGTACAAATTGCAAATCCTCTAAGAAAAGTTCAATGCTTTTGGAAACGGGTATATTTTGATTAAAATCAAACATCGTTCCATCAAGTCTGGTCTCTATAAATAAATAAAGAGATTTTCCTTGTGTACCAGCATATTTTAAATTTAGTGAATCATTCAGCTTGATATTAAAAAGCGTATCAGGAAAGTCATCTAATGATGTATTCGATTCATTCTGGTGTTTTCCAACGCCTCTACTGAAAATTTCAATAATCGAAATCCAAAATCCCTGAGCATGTTGTTCACGATTTATAGCGGTTTGTATAGCAGAGTTCACCTCATAAAGTTTTGTACCGACTTCATGAGTGAAGATATCATTAACTTTAATGACTAATCCATCCAGGCAGGTATGTTTATCAGATTTGTAGCTGAGTTTATCTTCACTGTCACGACTTGGAGTTTTTCTATCAATATCAATTCTTGATTCCCAACACTCGAAATGCTGATTGTTTAATGTCCATTTCATATGATCAGCATTCATCGTGCCCAGGGAGAATTTTTTTGGATCACCTTGAAAATTAGAAGATTGTTCTTCAAATGTTTTAACAATCCAGTTTTTTGCTTTTGTATCTTGAGAAACCAGATAATTGACTAGTTCAGATGGTAGTAATTTACCAGGGCTTTGAGTAATAAATTGTGCCTCAGAAATTTTTAACTCTGTAGTGATGTTTTTAAATATGGCTTTTTTGAAGAATGATGTCAGCCTTAAATGAACAACTATATATGGGATCATGATAATGAAAAAAATGACTACCGAAATAAATAGATAGGTCTCAAATGCACCATCACCTCCAGAACTTGTTGGTATGATACGAAAAAGAAAATTATAAAATATTTCAAGAGGTCGGCCGATAAATCCAATATATGATAGTGATGCAATTTTAGAAAATACATACCCTCCCCAGTAAACGGCAGAAAATATTACTTCTGCAACGACAAAATATACAAAGTTCATCAAGAACAAGGGTTTAACCCATAACCGCATAAACCCAAGAAACAAATTGCCGCCGTTGACAAGCTGTCCTATGGAAACGAATACCATTGATAATATCCAATAGACAATAAAAACCGGTGTCAGAAATACTAAAAAGTTAATTATTGTGTCCATGCTATTATTTTCCCCTAATCTATCTAACTTAATAATTATTTATAAAAATGCTTTATTAATTCATGATCATATGCAGCAGTATACCTTGCATATGTCAAATGAATGTAAGATTTATATTTTAATTAGGAGATTAATTGTGACTTTCATCTCCATGTTGTTAAAAACAAAAGAAAAGATGTCAGGTAAAATATTGCTCTATTTTTTTCCTTAACTTGGAATCGGAATCAACTATTTTTCTTCCCTTTACTATATTCCCGGGAATACTGCCTGTTCGGCTTAAATTAAACTTATGAGCAATATCAATTAACCGGTGATCGCCTCTCTCCTGACATAAAAACATGGCAATCCAGCGAGGCATGTTCTTTTGCCCACGAGCACCTTGAACAGTCGAACTAACCGACACATGAAATATGTCCGCAACATGGTTTATTATTTTATCCATATCAATTTTATATTGAAATTTCTCTTTCTCACTAATCTTGTCTTCATCAACTTCTTTTTGTTGATAAACCCAGGCACGAAACCCATCACCGCCAAGATAAGGCATAATATTTCCCTTACCATAAAACTGTACAAAGAAAATTAATGAAGTCGTAAAAAAAACCTACAGTTAGATTAAATCCATAGCAT
>JADGAU010000272.1 GCA_015231865.1 Gammaproteobacteria bacterium
TTTTTTGATACTGGCCTTTTTCGATGTCGTTCTTTTAGTCGTAGATTTTTTCTTTGTTGCTGACTTTTTACTAACAGAATTTTCTTCATTATCTTTTGTAGTTGTTTCATTAGAATTGTCTGAAGATGCAACATCCTGAATAACGACTGCCTTGACAGCATTGTCTGTTTGTTTGCCATCAGTATTGTCATTACTTTCATCTTTAGATTTTACTGCTTTTTTTCTAGTTGCTTTTTTAGCTACCGACTTCTTTCTGGTTGATGCCTTTTTCTTAGTTGACGCTGGCTTTTCTACAGGCCTACCTTGGTCATTATTAGTTTCAGAACTTTCAACATTTGTCTTTGAAACATCACTATTAGGTTTATTGTCTGAAGAATCACCAGAAACTGCATTAGCATTTTCCTGGGTTGAGCCAGAATTAGCAGAGCTTGTTTGATTTTTGGAAAAATTACTGGCATACCCTGAAGAACTCGAATTGTCGCTAATAAGTGAAGGTTTTTCTTCCTCTACTCGTGTATTAGACTTTGGTTTTTGACGATTGCTATTCTTTTTAGATGGGTTTGCATTACCACGTTTATTTTTTGTATTGTTATCATTTCTTCGGTTAGAATCATCTTTACGCTGACGATTTCGGTTTTGATTTGGATTAGATTTCTTAGGACGAGCCTGTTTTTCCTCTTCAATTTTAACCGTTTCTTCAGCTTTCGCATCATTAGACGAAGAATTATCTCCGCTGATTTCAATTTTATTTGTAACAAATTTCCAGAAACGTTTAACAATACTATCATGATTTTCTATAGCCGTACTGACTGTTTTAACTAAGGGCTCTTCGGTCGCAGCCTGAATAATATTCTGAGTTTCATTTGCTTCAATCTCAGGCGTTTCAATTTGATAACTATTTAGGTATAAATGATCATGTTCTACATCATTTTGATGAATAGTATTTATTGTGTAATGTGGTGTCACCAGTCCATCATCTGGAATAATCCAGATTTTTACATCATGTCTTTGCTGAATTGAATTTAAAAGTTCACGTTTATCATTGAGGATAAATGAAGCGACATTCATCGGCACATGCGAAGTGATTTTAATAATATTCTGCTTCATTGCATGTTCTTCAATAATTCTTAAAATAGATAAAGCCAAAGATTCAATTGCACGAATCGTTCCATGACCCGAGCATCTTGGGCAGGTAACCTGACTTGACTCACCAATTGAAGGGCGAAGTCTTTGTCTGGACATTTCTAACAAACCAAAGCGTGAAATTTTGCCAACTTGAACTCTAGCGCGATCCAGCTTAAGTGCTTCCTTCATACGGTTTTCAACAGCGCGCTGGTTTTTTGCCGGATACATATCAATAAAATCAATAACTACCAAACCGCCCAGATCACGTAAACGTAATTGTCTGGCAATTTCATCAGCAGCTTCAAGGTTCGTATTTAGAGCGGTTTCTTCGATATCACCACCACGAGTTGCTTTAGCAGAATTAATATCAATTGAAATTAGAGCTTCTGTATGATCGATGACCAATGCGCCACCAGAAGGCAATGCAACTTCACGCTGGAAGGCACTTTCAATTTGCATTTCTATTTGGTAGCGAGAAAATAGGGGAGTACTATCAGTATAGTGTTTTACTTTATGTAAATGCTGCGGCATAACACGCTGCATAAACTCATAAGCTTCCTGATAGGTTTTTTCTTCATCAATAATAATTTCACTGATATCAGAACGCAAATAATCACGTATGGTACGAATAATGATATTACTTTCTTGATAAATTAAAAAAGGCGCTGATTTATTAATATGAGATTCCTCAATCGCTTTCCAGAGATTAAGCATATAATCTAAATCAAGCTGCATATCTTCAAGACTTTTACCGATACCAGCAGTTCGGGCAATTAAACCCATTTCTTCAGGTTTCTTTAATTGCTGTAAATTATCTTTTAACTGTTGTCTGCTTTGTCCTTCTATTCGTCTGGACACACCGCCTGCACGAGCATTATTAGGCATTAATACCAGGTAGCGACCTGCCAGGCTGATAAAAGTCGTTAAAGCAGCACCTTTATTACCACGTTCATCCTTTTCAACCTGAACTATAATTTCCTGACCTTCTGATAATAGATCTTTGATATTACGTTTCTTAAGCGCTTCTTTTTGTTCTGAGTCTGAACTATTTTTGAAATATTCTTTAGATATTTCTTTTAATGGTAAGAAACCGTGGCGCTCGACCCCATAGTCTACGAAAGCAGCCTCGAGGCTTGGCTCAAGCCGGGTGATTCTTGCTTTGTATATATTGGCTTTTTTCTGACTTCGTTGTGATGATTCAATGTCTAAATCATATAGACGTTGACCATCAACCATTGCAACACGTAACTCTTCTGACTGAGTTGCATTAAAAAGAATTCTTTTCATATTGTTTAGCTCTATCCTGTTGTAAAGATTAAGAACATAATAGAAACAATAAGGAGAGTATTGGCTGACATATATAACAGGCTAAATTGAAGCTGTTATAAAGCTAAAGAAAGACTTCTGTAATCGACTTAAACTTGTTCATATTGAAGAAATGAATGAACAAAAAGTGTTCAGAGAAAATTTAAATATAATTTAAATTAAAGACATTTGAGTTGTGCTTTTAGGCTATCTTTAGACTCTAGTCAGGAAATATTTTATTCTTATTAAATTTTTATTATTGCTTTAA
>JADGAU010000273.1 GCA_015231865.1 Gammaproteobacteria bacterium
TCAAAACATCGTTTTCTCGCTACGCCCCGCAGGAAGTGCCCTTGGGGTACGGTGTCCATTCTCGGACAGGCTCCTAGGCAATTAATCTTGCCAAATCTTCTAATGAGATTCCTTCTTCTATATTTTGTTCATCTTGTGCATGGCTATAGAAATATGTTTCATCTCCAATATTTTCATTTTGATCGAAATGATATTGTTCATAAATAGTCGGAGCAAATTCATGCATAAAAGCCTCTGAAGTAGTCATCTTAATCTCCTAATGTTCTAATTAATTATATAGGCATATTTAAAATGCACAATTTAGGCCATAATAATAATTATCTTTTATATCAATTAGATATGCTTTTTTATTCGAATGGCTTATTGAATTCAGGAACTTTGATATTTGTATTTGCACCAATTTGATATTTGTATTTGCACCAAATAGGAACCTACATTTATATTAAACTAATCGGCACATCTAAGTGTACTGGCATAGCTTAGTTTGACTGTTCTGATGCATGGTAATTTCTCTAATTATATTTTTAAAGAAATATTAACTCACTTGCTCTATCCTTATCCCGACACTCATATCTCTATTTATTGATCCATTTAGCCATTGTCAGCAGCATAGTTTCAGGATTGATTGGTTTTGCTATATGGTCATTCATTCCCACTGACAATACTTTTTCGATATCTTGTTTCATGGCATTGGCAGTCAAGGCAATGACTGGTAAATCTTTAAACTGCTCTTGGTTACGGATTTTATCTGTCGCTTGATAGCCATCCATTACGGGCATTTGACAATCCATTAAAACACCATCAAATTCATTGTTCTTGAGTAGTTCAATCGCCTCTGCTCCATTATTGGCAGTTTCAACATCTATACCATTCATCATCAGTAGTTCCACTGCAAGCTCCTGATTAATCTCATTATCCTCAACCAATAGTATCTTACAGTCTTTTAATTGTTCCTTTGCCTGGTTAATTTTTATTGGCTTACTTTCAATGGCGGAAGTTGTTTCAAGAGTTTCTTTGCCCTGTTTATTTAACTTAATGGTAAAATGAAAAGTACTTCCTTTACCTTCTTCACTTTCCATCCAAATTCTCCCCCCCATTAACTCAACTAATTTAGATGAGATAGTTAAACCTAATCCTGTACCACCATATTCACGAGTTGTTGATGCATCGGCTTGACTGAATGATTTAAATAATTTTTTCTGATTCTCAGGCGATATACCCACACCGGTATCTTTTACCGAACAGCAGATGTAAATATGTTCTTCAGTTTCTTTATCTAATTTAATTTTAATCTCTATGGCTCCACCGTTTTCGGTAAATTTAACCGCATTATTGGCTAAATTAATTAGTATTTGACTAATTCTCAACGAATCACCATAAAAATCCCTATTAAATCCTAGCTCTAAATGAACAGCAAGCTGAAGTTTCTTTTCTTCGGCTTTTAATTGAATAATAGCAACGGTATTATCAAGAACGTCTTTAAATTTAAATGGATTAATCTCTAAGTCTAATTTACCTGCTTCAATTTTCGAAAAATCCAAAATGTCATTAATAATAACTAACAGGTTTTCTGCTGAAATATTGGCTTTTTCGATGAATGATTTTGGCTTTTCATCTAGCTTTTGTTGTAATGCCAGGTGTGTCATACCAATAATGCCGTTCATTGGTGTTCTAATTTCATGAGACATATTAGCTAAAAACTCAGATTTTGTTGTGTTTGCTAATTCTGCTGTTTCTTTGGCCTTAGACAACTCTTTTGTTCGTTCAGCAACAAGGTGTTCAAGATTTGATCGATGAGTTGACACCTCTTTTACCATATTATTGAAAGAACTGGCTAAATTACCCAGCTCATCCTGAGTATCAATATTCACTTGAACATTCATATTTCCAGAACTAACCTGATTGACTGCCTCCATCATTTTCTTTAATGGTTTGGACATTAATCTACTCAAAATAATACTCACTGCTATTGTGAGAACAATAATACTGAAAGAAAGGAGTATCATGAACAGTTGAGATTTTTTTCTTGCGCCATGAAGTTTGGAAACTTCTAAATAGCTTTTCTGGATATCGTCATTAATATGAGGCGTTACAATAAAGGTAAAATCTTCAACCATCTTTTGTAGCTTGGCTTGCATAGTTTTAATCTGCTTCTGATTATTATTTTTTCTGGTAGCAATCAAATATTGAGCTACTAATCTATTGTAACTTTTGACAGTTTTTGAAATTGTGTGCGTATCTTCTATGTCATTGTGAAATAGAAGATGTGTTGCATGATAATCGCCCAGTGAAGCCAGTGCATTTTCAACCTTTAGTCTGGCTTTCTGATCATAGGATTGTTCATAAATATCCAATAAAAACTCAATACGATATAATTCTGTTGACATCCTGGCAAGGGCAATGCTGCCGGGTAATGATGTTTCAGCGACATCAGTTAAAATTTTATCAAATTTACCTTGCAGATATAAGCTCATCCCAAAACTAAGAAACAGGGCTGCTAACGATACACTTAGAAAGGCAATTAAGAGTTTATATTTGATTTTCATTGTTTAAATCAAAGCTTCCCAAATCCGTGTTTGCTAAATATGGCACGACCTTTATCTGAAGCGGCATAATCAAAGAAACGAGTTGCCAGTTTAATGTTTTTACTGGTAGAAAGCGTACTT
>JADGAU010000274.1 GCA_015231865.1 Gammaproteobacteria bacterium
AAGTTTTTTTATCGGTAGTATTTTTTTACTAGCTACTATGTATTTCCTGATAAAAGAATCCAAAACTAGAGAAATTGAGCATATCCTGTCAAATATGCATAGTCTGGCTTTTGATCATGCAGAATTGGTAAATAATCTACTGATTAAAGAGGCTGATGTTACTAAAACACTGACACTTTATCCCACATTGATACAGGAACTCTCTAAAAGTAATCAACGTTATTCTTCTTTAAGTGACAATGATAGGAAACAAAAAATACGAGCACTTAATCAGAAATGGCTTTTAGCTAATGACACATCGGCACCATTAATTCAACAACATCTTCATAACACGGTTGCCAATCTTCTGCGTACGCAACAATTAAACTTTCCAAAATACTATGGTGAAATTTTTGTTACCAATAAATACGGTGCCCTGGTTGGTTCAACAGGCCATTTAACTACTTTTTTCCATGCCCATAAATATTGGTGGATTGCTGCTTATAACCAGGAAAAAGGACGCATATTTTTTGATGATAGAGGCTATGACAAAAGTGTAAAAGGATATGTTATTGGTGTTGTGGTGCCTATTTATGATAAGGGAGAATTTGTCGGTATTATCAAGTCTAATATTTTATTAGAACATTCTTTTAGTCAAATTATAGTCAGTCAGAATTTACATTTAGATTCTAAAATGAGCCTTATACGCTCAGGTGGAAGAATCATCTATGATGGCGTTAATGAACCTTTACAATCTAAAATTCCAGAACCTTATCAACAGAAACTATTCATACGAAAAAGTGGTCATTTTTATTATAAAGATACCGAAAACTTAATTGCCTATGCTCCCGTACCATTAACTTTAGGAAATAATCGCTTTGGGTTTGGTGGTAAAAATGAATCGATTACCCAGATATTAGGCAACCAAGGGGAATTCTGGATGGTTCTAATATCGAATAATAGCGATAAATTATTAGAGAATTTTTATGATTATCAAGGGCAAATTATTTTCGTCGGCTTTGTTTTGTTATTTTTTATTGCGATTGTTGTCGCCATTCTATCTAAACAATTAACAAAGCCTCTTGAAGCACTAACTTATGCAATGCAAAGAATTAATATTGGCGAATTAGATATTAAACTTAAAATTGATAATCATAGCAATAATGAATTAGCCAATGCTTCTCAGGCTTTTGAGCAAATGAAAGCCAGATTAAAAGAATCAGCTACATCAATAGAGTCTTTAACCGAAGAAATTAATAAACGAGAACAGAAAGAAGCAGAACTCAATAAAACAAATATGTTGTTATCGGGAATTACAGCTATTGAAAATGCCTATATTTCTGAGACAGATCGTCGTATTTTATTCGATGAAGTATTGAGGTTTATTCTTGAAGTTACTGATAGTGAATATGGTTTTATTGGTGAAATTTTATACGACCAGGAACAGCAACCGTATTTAAAAACATTTGCGCTTACCAATATTGCCTGGAATGATGCAACTAAAAAGTTTTATGAAGAAAATGCACCACAAGGAATGGAATTTCGTAATCTAAAAACACTTTTTGGTGAAGTTATTGCAACTGGTGAAGTTGTTATTGCCAATAAGCCAAAAAGCGATAGTCGAAGAGGGGGACTGCCTTCAGGACATCCTCCTTTAAATGCATTTTTAGGTATTCCTGTTTATGCCGGTTATGAGTTGGTTGGTATGTTTGGCGTTTCTAATAGGCCCAATGGCTATAGCCAAGATTTGATAGATTTTATTCAGCCGCTGACTCAATCTTTTGGTAATATTATTTCTGCCATTCGAGTTAAAGAAAAAAGTATTGAAAATGAAATTGCATTAAGACAATCAAACGTTGATAAATTAACATCTGAACTAAAAGCAAAACTAGCCGATGAAGCCAATCATCTGAAAAGTGAGTTTTTAGCCAATATGTCACATGAAATAAGAACGCCAATGAATGCTGTAATCGGTATGACTGAACTGGCTTTAAAGACTGAACTTAATGATATTCAAAAAAATTACATGCTCAAGGTGCGTCAATCGGGAGAACATTTATTAGGGATTATTAATGATATATTGGATTACTCTAAAATTGATTCGGGAAATATGAAGCTAGAGTACATCAATTTTAAACTGTCTGATGTTATTAATAAGGTTGTTGATGTCGTTAAATTAAAAGCAGAACAAAATGAGATAAAGCTTAGAATAAATACACCTAAAGATGTACCAGAAAATTTTAATGGTGATCCGCTGCGCTTATCTCAAATTTTAATCAATTTAATCAGCAATGCAATTAAATTTAGTCCTAAGGGATCCAATGTTGTTCTTGAAATAGCGATTGAGAAAGTGCTTGAGAATACAATAGATATCCACTTTATGGTTGAAGATTGTGGAATAGGCATGACTCAAAATCAAGTCGATAATTTATTTCAGGCTTTTTCTCAGGCTGATAATTCAACAACACGAAAATTTGGCGGAACTGGATTAGGTTTAACAATTTCTAAGCAATTGACTGAAATGATGAATGGTAAAATATGGGTCAATAGTGAATTGCACAAAGGAAGTGCCTTTCACTGTGTTGTACAGCTAGAAAAGTTAGCGGACGATTTTAATTTTGAACACAGTAATGAAACAGACAGTGCAGATGTAGAGTCCCGTATTAA
>JADGAU010000275.1 GCA_015231865.1 Gammaproteobacteria bacterium
GTTTAGGAGATTTTTTTCTTGTAAATATGTCAATATGATACTTGCCCTATTTTTTTGTAACAATAATATTTTCTAGGTTTGGAATGTAATAATTTTGCTCTTTTAATTTTTCAATTAAAAAAGAGGGGGTACCAGTTTCCCACCAATAACTACTATATTCATAATGATTTGCAATAAATAGTAAAACATCAAAAGGGTTATAAACTGAGCAATCTATGCAGTCTGGATAATAGTTATAACCGTTATACCAGGACTTCACTTTATCTAAATCCACATCCTTAAGATGTTCTTTAAAGTGCGTTTTGACATCATTATGTGTATAGCCGCAAATCGTAGCATAGTCAGACATTGTTGTGATATCAACCAAATTATTTAAGCCACTAAACAAGTTCATCTTTGAGAACTTGGATACTCCCGTGATAAAGACAAATTTGATGTATTGATCGTTACTTTTTATAACGCTATAAAAGCTTTTAAGAATATTTCTGGCTTCAAGGGCAATACTTTTATTAGTAATATTATCCAATATCGGCTTGTCATATTCGTCAATTAAAATAACGACTTTTTGTTGGTGTTTTTCATAGATATTTCTGATTAACTCGTTAAAACAAGAGGGAATATTATTGGTATTTTCACAGTTAACATCCAGATCCCTTTGTATTTGTCTAAAAATATCATAAATTCTATTTTCTATCGTTTTCGAAGATTTAAAGTCGCCCGTATTGAAATCAACCTGAATAACCGGGTAAACGGTATTCCAATCCCACTTGTTTGATATGGCTAAATGCTGAAATAAATCTTTTCGCCCTTCAAACAAGCTTTTCAGGGTATCAATAAATAAAGACTTACCAAAACGACGGGGACGACTCAGAAAATAATACGTCCCTGAATTAATTAACTGATAGGCTAACTCTGTTTTATCAATATATAAGTAATTCTCAGCAGGATCTCTGATCTTTTCAAATGATGTTATTGATAATGGTAATTTTTTCATTAGTTAATAATTGGTAGTTGGTAGTTGATTATAAAATTTTAACTAGTGTTGCAATCACACTGATAGCAACACTAGCATTGCTCCAAGCTTTAATCCAATCACTCAAATTGCTAATCACTTTTGAAAAGCGAGATGTCAAGTATCATATTGAACTATATAATTAATTTAAAACTTTGATGTTGTGCTTGTAGTGTTCCTTTAATTCAAAATTATCATTTACATTCATCGTTCATTTCTATTTGTTAATTTATAAATCAAATATCTCAATTGTTTCTATCTCGGGTAATTTAAATAGTTGTTTATCTGAAGTTATTAGAACAGCATTATTTACCATTGCTGTTGCAACGATAATGCTATCGGGCAACTTTAATTTTTATTTTTTTCTTACTTCGATAGTTTTAAATTTTATAGCTTCTGTCAAGTTGATATTACTAAAATTTTTTAGAGCTTTTTGTAGTATTTTTGCTTCTTCAGCTTTAAGGTCCTGAAAAGAAAATAATTCTATTTCAGTGATAACTGAAACAATGTAGACAGCACTTGGGAATTTATATTATCGATTTAAAGCATATATGATGCTATTAGTATCAAGTAAATACTTATCAAATTATCTATCCCATTCAACTCTAATATCTCGTTGCCATTTTACTGGGTCTTCGATATCTTGAAATGCTTTTATATTATATTTTGAAAAATCTATCGATGACTCTTCATCATTTTCACTTATTTTATTGTCCTCAATTATTTCTAGCTCTTGCTTATTTAGGCTTTTTAATAAACAAATAACATGCTCATAAACGCTATCTTTAACTTTTAATTTAATGGTATGCATATAAGCTTCCAGTTTAAATATTTGATAATATTAATTATAGCATATTGATTATTATATAAAATGAAAAAAAATGAATATATTCTTCAAAAAAATTCTAGAAAATTTAGCAAAATCGAAGACCATTTGAATATCTTTTTCTGTCAATGATGGAAAATCATCTAATATTTCATTTATTGTCATTCCACCTGCTAAATACTCCAATATATCGTAAACTGTTATTCTTGTATCCTTTATACATGGTTTACCACTTAATTTATCCAGATTCTAATTCTGGTCAGAGCGGCCAGAGCGGCCAGAGCATTTTGTATTTAAATTTTTGAATCCTTGTCTAAATAAATACAAATATCATTAATCATACTAGATACGAATGATGTTTGAGTTTTCGCAAAAGATTTAACCACAATCGATTGATTCAGTGTAACGATATGATCTGTTCTTACCCAACTATCTTTGGGTAACGAACCTTCCAATAATTTCCCTTTGAGCGGAACACTATTTATATGATAGTTTTTACTCGTAACGGGCAAAGCTATAAAATCTCCATTCCTATCTATATTTGAAATAATAAGTACAGGTCTTCTCTTTTGGCTTGATAAATCGGTATAAGGATATGGAATTAAGATTAATTCTCCTTTTTTATACATCATCCCAAACCTTATCTTCTTCATTTTCCCATATATTGGATAATGAAGATTGTTGAGCATTTTGTAAATTTTCCCATTCTTTATTTTCATTTTTCATTTTTCATTTTTCATTTTTCATTTTTCATTTTTCATTTTTCATTTTTAGAAAAAGGA
>JADGAU010000276.1 GCA_015231865.1 Gammaproteobacteria bacterium
AAAGCCTATGCCAATCATTATTTGTATACAGCATCAGTTACCAATAATGCTGAATATCGGGTATCTTCATTAAGCTTAAAACTAACCTTAAATATGCCCGAAAAGTTAATTACCGAGAAATCAATCAAACTTCATTTATTACCCAAAAATAGTAAAAAAATTAAAGTTTATTTTGAGTCAGACAAGCCTTCACAGAAATTAAATGAAAATATTTCCTGGAAAGTTGAAATTGTGACAATTCGTTCCAAATAAAAATAGATCATGTCTAAAATAATCAATAGTATTTTTCATGTTGTATTTTTGCTTATCGCTTTTTCCTCACTTAATTTTATTGAGTTAATTCCCAAACGCTATTTACCTATTTTAGAATTACTGCCATTTTTTCTGTATATTTTGTCCTTAATTCTTGGTTATCGATTTAATCGCAGTTTAGTTATATACAGTAGTAGCATCTTTATCAGCTGCTACCTATATTTCTGGTTCCTTCCTCATTGGTCTACAACACAACATTTCCTAGCCTTAAACTCATTAGCAATAATAGCAGCTGTTAATATCGCTTTGATTAGTTATTATTCTGAACGGGGAGTTTTTACTTATATTGGCATCATTCGATTAAGTCTGATTGCTCTATTTTTATTAATCCCTTATTGGCTAGTAAATGATCTTAGTAAAAACTACTTACAAATGATTAATCAGGTGATATTTCCAGCATTAGAGGTCAAACTCGTCTTCTTTAAACAATCCGCCTTATTGGCCATTCTTTTATCGATGATCATCATTAGTTCTTCTTTCATGGCACGGAGCAATCCTTTTCGAAGTGCAATTTTAGTTTCTCTGATACTATGTTTGTATGCGTTAACGCTGCCCAAAAATCATTTGTTATCGCAGGCAGTAATAACTAGTTTTGCGATATTATTACCACTGATTAGTCTGATTAGTGAATCTTATCGAATGGCATTTATTGATGAATTAACTAATTTACCAGGGCGTAGAGCACTTAACGAAACTTTAGCTAAATTGAGTAATCAATACGTCATTGCCATGTTAGATGTTGATCATTTTAAGAAATTTAACGATACCTATGGTCATGATGCTGGTGATGATGTATTGCAATTACTCGGTGGTCGTTTAAAAAATGTAACGGGAGGAGGACAACCATTCCGTTATGGTGGTGAAGAATTTACCATTGTTTTTCCAGGTTCTGGTTTAGACGATGTAGAAGAACACTTAGAACAATTAAGAGAAAGCGTGGCGAATCGTAAGTTTTCTTTAAGAAAACAGGAACGGCGAAAAAAAGGAAAATCTAAAAAATCTGCAACTGGCCGACAAGTCAATGTCACTATTAGTATTGGGTATGCAGAACCATCCAGTAGGAATAAAACACCTACACAGGTTATTAAAGAGGCTGATAAGGCTTTGTATAAGGCTAAGAAAAAAGGTCGTAATTGTATTAGTCATTGACTATTATTTTTTAATTGTGCGTTAAAAATTTAATATTACTTAAATTCAGGGTTGATAGATAAATGGTTGTCAAACAAGTTTATAATAAAGCTTCGGATGAAGACTTACTTGCTTTAAAAAGGCATTTAAGTGGAGCCAAAATATTGTTAGTAGAAGATAATATTATCAATCAGAAACTGGCTCGTAAAATTCTTTCTCATGCTCAAATAAATAGCGTTTTAGCTCGCAATGGACAGGAAGCTCTGGAAGCTCTGGAAAATGAAGATTTTGACGGTGTCTTAATGGATCTTCAAATGCCTGTCATGAATGGCTATGAAACGACGATTGAATTAAGAAAGCAACAAAGATTTAATGAACTTCCAATCATTGCTTTGAGTGCTTCCGTGATGCAGGATGATATTCTTCGGATTAAAGAAGTGAAGATGACAGACTATGTTACTAAACCCATAAATGTTAGCGAGCTATATACCACTTTATGCAAGTATGTTACTCCCGCCAACCCAGTAGAATATAAAGAAAAGAAAGAAGATTCTAAACAAAAAGAAATATCAATCTTTGTTGATCCAGTGGAAAATTGCTCTCTGGTTAATTTTGATCTGGGTTTAAAGAATACCCTAAATAATAAAACGCTGTATTATGATATGGTGCTTAATTATTTAGACTCATACAATCAATTAGAGCAGTCAGTATTTAAATTAAAGCAGGAGGATGAAATATCAGCCACCAGACGCTTAATTCACACATTAAAAAGTGCTGCAGCCACAATAGGTGCTGAAAAATTGGCTAAATTATCTGGAGATATTGAAAAAGATTTAAATAAATTAACGATTGATGACGATCATATTAAGCATCAATTATCTGAACTTTATATAATGAATCAATCTGTGCTTGAAGCTTTGACTCTCTATACACAGAGATATGAAGAACAAAATAAAGTAATAGAAGTTGAGCCTTTAGAAGTCTCGATTGGTTTAATGGAACCATTAACAATAACAGACATTCAATTTGAATTGGCTCAAATTACCCAACATTTAGAGGGCTCTGATATTGCAGCAGCCGATGGTATTAAAGAAATTATGCAGGATATTGATGATCCTGGCCTATTAACAGTCTTAAAGCGGGCTTTATATTTAACCAATG
>JADGAU010000277.1 GCA_015231865.1 Gammaproteobacteria bacterium
GTGTTATTGATCTCTATCTTTATTATGCAACGACGAAAAAACCTGAAGCACTAAACATTCAGGCCATTAATAAGTCATTTAACAAGCATACACAATATCTAGAGAATTTAGGTTATCAGGAAAAAAAAATTATAGAAATAAATTCATTATTAATAAATTTTATAAAATCAGTTGATGATTTTGATAAAGAAATGAAATCATCTCAGAGAAATTGGGATGTATTAAGAGAGATTTTGCAAAATGCACAAGTCCATGCAAATAAAATTGATTCAATCGGTCGAAATTGGGAGCAGGATATTCGTAAACGTGCTAGAGAAGGTGGTGCAATGACTCTAGATGAAATTAAGCGATTAAATTATATGCAATTAGGGTTTACTTCCGCAGTAGGAATTGTTGCCTTTCTTGTATTAATTGCTGTCTATACTCGCTTAAAAGATCAGGCTTTATTATATAGACAAGCCCATGAAGATGCATTAACAGGCCTTCCTAATCGAGCTAGTTTAACTCGGGATTTGCAAACTTATGAATCTGGTCAATATACAATTGTTTTTATCAGTTTAGATAAGTTTAATATGTTAACCGGCATATATGGGCATCAGCTCGGAGACAAAATCATCTGTGCCGTATCTGATTGGATTCAATCTCAATTAAAAGAAACATCAATCAAAATTTATCACTTTTCTTCTTCAAACTGGGTATTAATCATAAAAGAAAATAAGCAAGATATTCTTCTAGATGTTGTCAGTCGTATAAAAAATATTGCTTCAACTCCATTCTCAATTGGTCTGAGAGAATTTAATCTGAGTTGTAGTATTGGTACTAGTCAATATCCTCAAGATGATGACACGTTTGAAAATATTTTACGTAATGCTGATGCTGCTCAAAGAGAAGTTAGTTTATCCGGGGGAAATTCGTACCGCCAATATGAACAAAAAATGAATCTACGAATGCAGCATCACCTTGAAATTGAAACCGATTTAAATACAGCTCTTGAAAAAGATGGTTTTAAGCTTAATTTTCAACCTAAATATCGCTCTATTGATTGCCGTCTTGCAGGTTTTGAAGTACTTATAAGATGGAGTAATAAAGGTAAAAATATCTCTCCAGCTGAATTTATTCCTGTTGCAGAACAATCAGTGCTGATTATTTCGATTGGAGAATGGGTGCTAAAAAATGCTTGTAAGCAATGGGTACAATGGAAAAATCAGGGGTTAAAGCCTGTACCGATGGCGGTAAATATATCTGCTCAACATTTTGCAGAAACTAATTTTTCTAAACATGTTGAACAGGTATTAGCTGAAACAGGTATGCCGGCAGAATATCTTGAATTAGAAATCACAGAAGAAGCAGCCGCAAATCAACCTGAAGAAGTTGCTAATATTATGCACTCTCTTAAAAATATCGGTATTCGTATTGCCCTTGATGATTTTGGAACGGGTTACTCCTCTTTAGCTTATTTAAGGCAATTTCCGTTAGATGTACTAAAAATTGATCGTTCATTTGTTAGTCAAATGCATGAGTCAAAAGGAGACTTAGCGATTGTTCACATGGTAATGTCTCTAGCACATGAACTAAATTTAAAAGTCGTCGCGGAAGGCGTAGAAACACAAGAACAGCAAAATACTTTAACAGAATTACATTGTGAGTATTTACAGGGTTATTTGTTAGATAAACCACTATCCGCAACTGATTTTCAAAAACGACTCGAACATTTACGATGACTGTAGAGCAATACTTTTCCATGAATGATTAATTAGACTTTAACGTAGTCTGCCTTGATCGCCTTTCACAAGTTACTATGCACCGTTAGAATAATCTAGAATCCTAAATCACTCACAATTTTTTTCATCAGCTTTCGCAATAGTAATGATTTAACCGAAGTAACTAACCTTCATAAAATTCCAAAAATATTTATCAACATTTTTTGTGGATAACTTTGTGAGTAAAGTTAATATTCTATCTGCAAAGCAAGGAATATCAGGCCTGTGTTTAATTTGACTAAATATTACACAACAATTACCAGAAAAAATAAATATCTTTAAATATCAAACAAATACAATTTATTTTCATTTTAGCTATTGACCAATATTAAATAAAAGTGATTGCTGATATGGTATTTCGCCACTAATTTTACTGATGTGAATAAATCAATAAGTTAAGCATGCTTTGTAATAAATGTTAGTAGCAATTATGAGTAACTTTAATTTATTATTGAACTCTGTCAGGGCAAGCCTCCATAAAAATATAGTAACTAAAGGTGTTTATAATAATTCACATGAACATATGACAAAATTATTACAGAAATATTTCAAAAATATTATCAAATGTTACAGAAATATGTCAAAATACTCCATTGTATTTAAGGAAATAAGAATATACTAATCACCGTTAGCAAAGGTTCTAACTGGCGATGTTAGATTAATACATTCCTTAAGTTTATCCTTCACCAAACTGTACTATAGTTTTACTAACTATAGTTTGTGACAAAGATTAATAAAGCCAGGAAGTTGCTGAGTTCAGGAGTCAAATAACCAA
>JADGAU010000278.1 GCA_015231865.1 Gammaproteobacteria bacterium
GTAATATATAGAAATTTAGAGAGGCTATTTTTAAAATTACCAGCTTTAGAAAAAGGTGCAGTTATTCTTTTTCTAAGAAATCTACTAATTTACCACTGGTTTCACGAAGACGAGCACTAAATAGTCTAAGTAGCTTAAATAAGAGTTTATTCGCTATGTGTGGATTATCATCCATCAAATCATCAAAGCGATGTCCATCAATAACTAATAGATCTACAGCCGTTTCAGTAATTACAGAGGCGGAACTAGGCAAATTATCGATAATCGACATTTCACCAAAGGTTTTACCCTCAGGAATTTTAGCCAATAATTTATGCCTATTTTTTTTATCTTCTTTAATTATTAATACATTACCTTTTGCAATCAAGCCCATAAAGGGAGATTTTTTATTACCTTCTTTTAATATAACGGTATTTGGAGGGAGGTGGAAAACTTCAAAATATTCAGCTATAAACTTGATATCCTTCCAGGTGAAATCATTACTCCAGATTGTACTATCAAGCAAGTCTGCTTTTTCGTTAATACTTAAATCTAAAGTAGAAAAATTAGCGATATATTGAAATTTCATAATTATTTGTATCTGTAACCCGTTAAATACTTATTTTACATTTTTTTAATGAATAAGTGTAATCTCTGTTGCAAAGGCAATTTAATTCAGCATTATATTCTTTATTTTTACTTACAATGGTTGGCATTGCCCGTAAAAAATGTCTTAATATCACTAGATTTTACAAATAAAATATATAGGCATTTACAAAGGTAAACATACCACGTCATGGAAATTGAATTAATCTGGTTTAGACGAAACTTAAGGCTTAATAATAATCCGATTTTTAACAATACCTTAATTAAAAACAAAACAGTATTGGCACTGTATATCGATGAGCCTGAACAGAACAATCCCTGGAAAGCAGGTTCCTGTTCTCGCTGGTGGTTACATTATAGTTTACAACAATTACAGCAATCATTATCAGAACAGTGCATTCCTTTAAATTACTATCAAAGTGATAGTATGAATATTTTCCAACAACTTCATAATAATTATACTATTACCAGTATTTCCTTTGTTCAACGTTATGAACCATATGAACGAAAATTAGAACAGCGATTAATTAATTTTTGCATTCAGCATCAAATTAAAATCAATATTTATAATGATCGATTAATTTCTAACCCGGAGCTGGTTTTAAACAAACAGGATAAACCTTATCGAGTCTTTACTGCCTTTTATAAAAAGGTATTAGCAAGCATTAATTCGGATTGCAATCATTATCCAATTAACAATATAAATGCTATATCTGATAAAGAAGGACTGTCACTTGAGCAACTTCATTTACTTGAAAATTCCCCCTGGCATCACAAGTTACAACAGTATTGGCAACCAGGCGAAGTCCATGCGCAAGAAATTATCAATGAATTTATAGATAAAAACTTAAATCATTATGATCAAATGCGTGACTATCCATCAGATGATGCAACATCGAAACTTTCTGCTTCATTGCACTTTGGAGAAGTCAGCGTTCAGAATCTGTTTGGCAAAATTGATGCGTTAAGTTTTCTTGATAAGAGCTGTACGGTTTCAGCTCAAACTTTTATCAAGCAATTATTATGGCGTGAATTTGCAGCTTACTTATTATGGCATTTTCCACAAAGTACGGACTTGCCGATGAATAATAAATTCACCATGGATTTCTGGCAAAAAGAAGGTACTTTATTTCATTCCTGGACTTTGGGAAATACAGGCATACCACTGGTGGATGCAGGAATGCAACAATTATGGCAAAGTGGCTGGATGCATAATCGGGTTCGTATGATAACCGCATCTATACTAACAAAAAATATGGGCGTATCATGGTTAAGCGGTGCACGCTGGTTCTGGGATACCTTAGTTGATGCAGATTTGGCCAATAATACGATGGGTTGGCAATGGGTTGCGGGGTGTGGTGTCGATGCAGCACCATATTTTAGAATTTTTAATCCGCAAGCTCAGACTGAAAAATTTGATTCGAAGCATCAGTACATTAATCAATGGTGTCCAGAAAAATCACTTAATCCAGTATTAATTGATCTTAAAGCTAGTCGGCAACAGGCGTTGGATAGATATACTCATAATCTTTGAAAATGCAGGCTGCGTTACTTTGAATTTTTGACTCAATCACATAGTTAGTCTATGCTCAATCGCCAAAAATTCAAAAAGCCTTGCTGCATTTCCAAATATCACGAGTATAAAATTAATTATAAAAAGAGGTATAAATGAAAGCACTATTATTAATTGCACACGGTAGCCGCAGAGAAGCTTCTAATGACGAAGTCAGACAACTGGTGAAGAAATTAAAAACTCAGGTGGGTACAGAGTATCCTATTATGGAAGCGGCTTTTTTAGAAATAGCGCAACCATTGATTGATGGCGGCCTTGATTGTTGTGCCAATCAGGGGGCAACAGAAATTTATGTTGTTCCATATTTTCT
>JADGAU010000279.1 GCA_015231865.1 Gammaproteobacteria bacterium
TAATACAATTATCAATTACGAAACCTTATTTGGAAATTTAGCCTATCAGCATGGCTGGACAAAGCAAAACTTATCCAAAACTCAGGTAAAAGCAGCCATTATCGAGCAATATGGTAATGATACTAAGTGGCAAATATTACAGGCCCAAGTCTATGGTAAACAGATTCATCAGGCGCAAATGTTTACTGATTGTTATGAATTTATAAAAACAGTGATAGCCAATGGAGACCAGATTTATATTATAAGCCATAAAACAGAATTTTCCAATTATGATGGTGTTACCAAACTTATTGAGCCTGCCAGGCAATGGTTAGCAGATAATAAACTATCTGGTCCAAATGGCTTAATTAATGAATCCCGGATTAATTTTTATCCTTCTCTTGATGAAAAAGTTGCTGCAATAACAGCAATTCATTGTGATATTTTTATTGATGATTTAAGTAGAGTTCTGACACACCAGCAGTTTTCAGGGTACTGTATACCTATTTTATTTTCCAGGATAGCCGACCACAATCATATTTATGCTAAAAACTGGCAGGAAATATTACAGTTCTATCAACTATTAAAACAATATTCATTGCCATGGCTAGTTAATTTTGCCAGACAGCAAAAACAATTAATTGTCGATATTTCACCTTTTTATAATGGTGGAAATAACCAACTTAAAAAAATAAGCACCAATACAAAACAACAATTTATTATTAAATCAGCCATTGCAGAAAAGTCTCACCTATTAAGAAATGAATGCAATGCCTTAAAGCTGCTGAATAAACAGGGATTTGATAATATCCCCCGGGCAATTGCCTATACAAAGTCTCCGGCACAACTGATTCAGACCTTTATCCCGGCGCAAAAGGTTGGACAGATAAGAGATACACATTTACAACAAGTCATTCAATTTATATCACGATTAGATAAAATTGATGCTCAAGTACATAATTTTAACAATATAGCCAACGCCAGACAGTGTATTAAACATTATGAAAATGATATCAAAAAGCGCTGGCAACTTATCAATCAGAATATCGAAAAACAGTGTCAGCAGTATGAATGCTTTAATTTAATCAAACAATTACTACCAGACATTGTTCAAATAGTTGACTTTGCTTTTCAGGCCTATAATAAACAGTTAAAGACTGGAACATTTGATGTAAACCAGCATTTTAACGATCAGGAGTTGTGTTTTAACCCATCAGATTTTGGCTTTCATAATATATTAGAAGATAATCACGGCAAGTTGTTTTTTATTGATTTTGAATATTTTGTCTATGATGACAAAGTAAAAATGGTATCTGACTTTATTCATCATGCTGGGCATAAATTGACTTTAGAACAAAAAATTTATTTTATTCAACAATTACAGGAAAATAACTTTTTCAATCCAGCAGTCAAACAACGCCTTATTCTACTATTGGATTTAATTGGAATTGAATGGCTATTAATTATTTTAAACATTGTTCAATATGATAAGTTTAAGCAAAAGATTCATGCAAAGCCGGATTTATCAGTTGAAGAAATCGTCATAACTCAATATGATAAAGCCAAACAATTAATCCAGTTTTTTCAAAATAATATTGCTGCTAACAAAAACCTTTTCACTTTAGGCATTAATTATCAGGACTTATCCCTTGACTAATATAAAGCAACTGCAACAAATAGCCTCACAAATCAGAGGCCAGATGGTTGAAACCTCATCGAATTGTCATGTCCCTCATTTAGGTGGCTGCCTTTCCTGTATAGATATTCTGGTTGCACTTTATTGGCAAATCATGAACATTGATCCAAAGGCCCCCAAAGCTGACGGCAGTGATAAATTTATCTTAAGCAAGGGGCATGCGGCTCATGCCCTATTTACCACCTTAGCATTCCGTGGATTTTATGATAAACAATTACTTAATCATTATGGACAAGAAGGCAGTCCATTTGGAGAGCACCCGCAACCCGATTGTGTTCCCGGTGTTGAAATTGCCACAGGCTCCCTTGGTCATGGATTATCATTTGCCTTAGGAATGGCTCTGGCAGCCAAAATCAAGCAGCAGCAGCAAAAATATTTTGTGCTATTGGGCGATGGCGAAATCAATGAAGGTTCTGTCTGGGAAGCCGCCATGTTTGCACCACAACACCAACTAGATAATGTTTTTGCCATTATTGACTTTAATAAATGGCAGGCCACAGGAAGGAGTGCTGAAGTGATGTCATTAGAACCTATTAGTAACAAATGGGATGCTTTTGGCTGGCACACATTTCACGTTGATGGCCATAGTATTGAACAATTGATATCCGTTCTCGATCAGGCTGTACAAATTAAGGATAAACCGGTCGCAATTGTGGCTGATACGATAAAGGGAAAAGGTGTTTCATTTATGCAGGATGATAATAACTGGCATTATAGAATTCCAACGACAGAAGAAGTTATTTTAGCTCATAAAGAATTAGGCTTAATC
>JADGAU010000027.1 GCA_015231865.1 Gammaproteobacteria bacterium
TATTTGTAATCTTTTAAAAAGAGTAAAGTTACTACAATTTTTCTTGATAAAGAATAAAAGACACTGCTAGAAATATATAAACTTGTGGGCTATACTCAACAAAAACTATATAGCACATGGATACATATTTTTATGGAATATAACATTAAACAACTAAAGTTAATTCCTAAAACACATTTAAAAACTAATAAAAAAGACAATATTCTTAAATTTATTATTTTTTATTGCATTTTATTAACTTCTTTAAAAGTTGCAGCCAATGACTACGAAGTATTAATTCTCCATTCTTACAGCCAGGAATATGAATGGACAGCGACACAACATAAAGGATTTACTTCGATTTATTCAGATAAATTAGAAGATATATCAAATATAAAGACGGAATATCTAGATACCAAACGACTGACCTACACTAAGGACTATGCAACTTGGTTTGCCTCATATCTGAAAAAAAAATATGAGAAATTTCTTCCCAATATTATTTATACAACAGATGATAATGCCTTAAAATTTGCACTCGAATATATTCATTCCATTTTCCCCAGGATCCCAATTATTTTCTCAGGGGTAAATGACTATAAAGTTCTTGATAAACTCGATCGAAAAATGGTGACTGGCGTTTTTGAAAAGAAAGAAATTTCACCCAACCTAAATTTATTAGAATTAATTGATTCACGTATCAATGAAGTACTTATTGTTGGTGATAAATCTAACACCTCGGTCGCAATTGAAGAAGAAATAAGAATTCAACTCAATAATCACCCGCGAATTAAAGCAACATTTATTTCTGGTACGCAAATTGAAACACTTCTGAAGGCATTGGAAAATAATAAAACTCAGTACGTTATCCTCACCACTATTGGCGGCATAAAGAATCATTCTGGTTATCTTCTCAGTCTTGAAAAAATAATTTCTAAAATTGTTTCTGCTGGAAATAAAACCATCATAAGTATGGAAGATGCCTATATAAGAGATGGTGTTCTCGGAGGTTATGTGACTAGTGGCAGGCGCCAAGGTGAAACGGCAGCAAAAATGTCTATCTCATACTTTAAGGGTACTCCGATTCGTGATATTGCTCCTATTACTCAAAGTCCAAATGATTATATCTTTGATTATATAAAACTTAACAAACTGAACCTGACTTTACCAAAGGATATTAAATCTGCAGCAATTATCCTGAATGAACCTGAGTCTTTTTATCAGCGGAATCGCTTATTGATTATTTCCAGTCTTATTGTATTGCTCGTTCTATTAGTGACATCTTTATCAATCTTCTTACTAATACTTTCACGTAAAAACCATCAAATTCAAAAAAGTTCTCTACAACTACAGAAACAAACAGAAACCTTAAAACGAGCAAAAAGCTCATTATCTGCTTTTCAGGAAATATCATGTGTTGGCAATTGGGATTGGAATATTAAAACAGGTGAAAATGTCTGGTCAGATGATGTGTATCGAGTTTTAGGTATAAAACCACAAAGTATTAAGGCCAACCTACAAAATTATCTTAATTTTATACCAACAGAAGAAAAAGATAGGGTTGAAGAAATTATCAATCAAACTCTTGATACGCAAACGCCAAGGGAAATAGAACATAAAATTATTCATCAAAACCACAAGATTAAACATGTGAAACTCTTTATATGTTCAGGTGAAAATGAGGGCTGTGACGATATCATCATCATTACTTTATTGGATATTACCACACTCAAAAAAAATGAATTACTCGAAGCAGAAAAACTGGAACGAATAGAACGATATCAGGGAGCACTTATCGAGTGGGCACGTGTTGACTATAAAAACTTAAATGAAGCTTTTGAATGTGCCACCAAAATTTCTTCTGAAACTTTAAATGTCTCACGAGTCAGCATCTGGCTGTACAATCAAGATAAATCAATGATTCAATGTAAAGCCTTATATATTGAAGATCAGGGACATAGTAAAGGAATGGAGCTTTACCAGAAAGATTTTCCTAATTACTTTAAGGCAGTGGAAACTGGAAAACTGATGGCAATAGATCAAGCGAGACTTGATAGTAGAACTAATGAATTTACTCAGGGTTATTTAATACCCAATGATATTTATTCCATGCTCGACTCCCCCATCCTTTTTCAAGGACAAGTGGCGGGAGTTGTTTGCCATGAACAAACCCTGGCCTATAGACAATGGTCAGAACATGAAATTGAGTTTGCTTCAGCTATAGCAAGCACGGTATCCCTCTCATTAGAAATAGATAAACGCAAGCAAGTCGAGGAACAATTAGCTCATCAAGCCTATCATGATTCTTTGACAGGCCTACCTAACCGTTCTCTGTTTACCGATAGACTTAAACAGACAGTGACTCAGGCACATAGAGAAAATAGCTTATTTGCTGTCGTCTTTATTGATATTGACAACTTTAAAAAAATCAATGATTCATTTGGCCATGCAGTAGGTGATTTAGTTCTTAAAAACACATCCGAAATGCTAAAAAAGACGCTACGCAGTATGGATACTATTTCACGGATGGGGGGAGATGAATTAACCCTTATTCTGCCATCTTTTTACGACACGAATAGTATTAAAGATACCGTGAACAAGTTATTTGCAAGCTTTCAGCAACCGATGATCATTAATGAAAAGCAGTTTAATGTTACCGCTAGTATTGGCGTTAGTGTTTATCCAAATGATGGTCAGGATGTAGAGACACTATTACATAATGCTGATGAAGCTATGTACCGATCTAAGCAAAATGGTCGCAACCGTTATCAATTCTATGCAGCTGAACTGAGATAACAAATAATAAGCCTCTAACATATTAAAATGATATGGTAAATGCTATCAGGCAAAACTTTTATCAATAAATGAAAAAATAAGTATAGCCATAATCTTTAATTCGTCAGACTATAGACTACGAACCTAGTCACGCCCAAGATACCAACATTGTTCTTTATTAAACAACAACTTACATTTATTTAAAGTAATTTCATAAAATATTTTAAAAAAAATTAAATTTTTTTGTAAGGAATTATGAATTCCTACGTATAATTATATAAATCAGTTATCTATTGCTGATTTTTTAAATTTAATTTTTGGAGAATATATATGTCAAATAAGTTATTAAAGAAATCTCACGTTTTTGCAACATCTGTTGCGGCTTCATCAATGGTTATGATTGCAGCACAAAATGTTTCTGCAGAACAATTATTCAGTACAACTAAGTTAGCAAATGGTTACCAGGTAGCTATGTCACATGGATCATGTGGTGGCAAAATTAAAGCTGAAGGTACTTGTGGTGGTAAAACCAAAACTGAAGGTACATGTGGTGGTAAAACGACAAAAGAAGGAACTTGCGGAGGAAATAAAAGCGAGGAAAGCAAAACTAAGCAAGAAGGTAAGTGTGGTGAAGCTAAATGCGGTAGTAATAAGTAAGGAAACAATATAAATAAGGAACAATCATAGATGAATAAAAATACTTTATCCGGTACCGGGCTAAGTCTAAAACGTGATTTTTTAGATGATTATCTGGAATGTAAACCTGAACAACTTAGCTTTATTGAAGTTGCGCCAGAAAACTGGATGACCATGGGAGGAGAACTTGGTGAAAAATTTGCTCATGTAGCAAAATCATCGCATGTAGTTTTACATGGATTATCTTTATCTCTTGGTGGCCCGGAAGCTCTGGATGAGTATTTTCTTCATCGTGTTCATTCTTTTATGCAAGAGCATCAAATTGAAATATATACAGAACACTTAAGTTATTGTAGTGATGATGGACATTTATATGATTTAATGCCAATACCTTTTACTCAAGAGGCAGTAAACCATGTTGTCGACAGAATAAAGAAAGTACAGGATATTACCGGGAAACAATTTGCGATTGAAAATATTTCATATTATGCAGCACCTATGCAAAAAATACCTGAAATTGATTTTTTAAATGCAATTATAGAAAAATCAGATTGTCAGTTATTACTTGATATCAATAATGTCTACGTCAATAGTATCAATCATTGTTATGATGCCTTTGATTTTATAAAACAAATTCCTGAACAACGTATCGTCTATTGCCATATAGCAGGACATTATCAGGAAGATGTCGATTTAATTATTGATACCCATGGGGCAGATATTGTTGATCCAGTCTGGCAATTACTACAGCAGACTTATGAATGTTACGGTGCATTACCAACACTATTAGAGCGAGACTTTAATATTCCACCGCTAAAACAACTATTATTAGAAGTTGACAAAATTGCAGATTATCAGAAAAAGTATGGGAAACAAGCCTATGCAGCCTGAAACTGATTTTAAAGCATGTCAATATTCTTTTGCTAATTACATTAGAAATCCAGAAAGTGTTGAGCTAAATAATTTTAAAGATATAGAGCCTCGCAGAATGAAAATTTATGCAGAGCTTTTTTACAATAATATTGAGAGTTTTATCAGCAATAACTTTCCAGTTTTTAAAAGTATTACCAAAGATGACATATGGGATCAATTAATCAGATCCTTTATGAAAATTCACAAATGTCAAACACCTATTTTTACAGAGATTGCTAAGGAGTTTATCCAGTTTATACAAAGTGAACAATTCCAGGCACTAGACTTATCAACAAAAATATACGATTTTAGTTTGGAATTATTGTGGTATGAATATATAGAACTTATTCTATCAATCGACAAAGATTCTATAGAATGGCCTCTATTTGATAGCAATTTTGAGAGCTATGAAAATATTATATCAAACAAGCCTCAAGTTTCACCATTAAGCCAGTTATGCCAGTTTTCTTATCCAGTTCATAAAATTTGTACTGATTTTATTCCAGATGAAACGCAAAAAGAAGATTGTTTTATTCTTATTTATAGAGATAGAGAGCATCAGATTAATTTTATTCAAATGTCAGTGATGTCCAATTATTTATTTCAAAAAATAGCAGATAATGAAAATCAAACGACAAAACAGATACTTAATAACTTGTGTGATGAAATGAACTATGAAGACAAAAGTAGTTTTATTGATGCAGGATTAGGACTTTTATCGGACTGGTATGAAAAAGATATCCTTTTTTCAAAAGGAGATATTGATGAATAAAATAATTGAAATCGTCAGTTATATGCAAAATATGCTAAATAAAACAAGGCACTTTGACTTTCTCGGCCCTTTATTATTGCGTTTGTATTTGGTTCCTGTTTTTTGGATTGCCGGTATGAATAAGCTAAATGGTTTTGATAATGTTGTTGAATGGTTTGGTAATTCAGAATGGGGGCTTGGTCTACCTATGCCTTGGATAATGGCAGCATTGGCTACTGGAGCAGAAGTTGTTGGTGCTGTTTTACTGCTAATTGGTTTTGCTGTTAGATGGATTAGTATACCTTTAATGTTCACCATGATTATTGCAGCAGTTACCGTACATTTGAAAAATGGCTGGCAGGCAGTAGCAGATATTAACAGTCCTTTTCCTTCTGCAGATATTGATCAAGCGATAGAAAAGTTATCAATGGCAAAAAGTTTACTACGTGAGCATGGTAATTATGATTGGTTGACGAGCAGTGGAAATTTTGTGATTTCTAATAGTGGTATTGAATGGGCTGCGACTTATTTTATTATGCTTCTAGCTTTGTTTTTTATAGGGGCTGGAAAGTATGTAAGTGTCGATTATTGGTTGAAAAAAAGTTTTGATAAATCTGGAACCTCTTGATGTTTCTTTTAAATTATTATAAATCAAGCAACTGAAACATACATGTATTAGTAAGACAACGATTTATGATTAATTAATAAAATTTTGTTTACATTTAAGATATAATTTTCTCCCTATAAATTTGGGAATGACCATTAACGAAAATGAATACTTTACATGTAAATCGAGTGAGTGAATCTGATAACTTTTGGTCTAATCAAGAGCGAATTGAAGAAATTCAAAAAGATATGTTACGTTTTACGCTATTGCAATTAAGAGATAAAAGCTTAGCGGAAGATTTAGTTCAGGAGGCTTTTATGGCAGCCTATGAAAATAAAGAGAAATTCAATGGCGAAGCGCAGTTTAAAACCTGGATATTTACCATTTTAAAAAACAAAATGATTGATTTTTTTCGCCATAATAAAAGGCGTACGCATATTAATGTGGAGATAGAAACAGAAGATAAATTGCTTGGCTCCTGTTTTAAACAAAATGATCACTGGAATCAGGAAAGTCAACCAAACGATTGGGGTGATCCTGATAAGATTCTTGATAATAAGCAATTCTGGATAATTTTAGATATATGCATGAAAGACATGAAAGATAATTTGGCTCAGGTATTTAGTATGCGAGAAATTTTAGGCTTAGAAACAGCTAAAATCTGTGAAATTCTTGAAATTAAAGAGAATAATTGCTGGATTTTATTACATCGTGCACGTTCACGATTAAGAATTTGTTTAGAAAATAGGTGGTTGACAAGTTAGATGCTTGTCACATATTTAGGAGATAGGATGTTAACTTGTAAACAAGCCACTGAAAGAATATCTAAACAGCAGGATATAAAATTGACTGTCAGTGAAAAGTTATCATTACGGTTTCATTTGCTATTGTGTAAGGGCTGTAAAAATTATCAGAGACAAATAAATATTATCCATCAAGCTTGTCAACGATTAACCGATTTTGATAAAAACAGTTAATAATTTAAATTAATTTAGAAAAGTTTAAGTAGAGGATTTAACGAAATAGATTGTCATAAGAATTTGTACTCCAATGGAAAAACGGTGACCCAGGTCATAAAGATGCACTGGTATTAGCCCTGCAATTATTAGTCAATATAAGCGTTACCTTGTTTTTTTTCATTTTTTTTATAAACTGGATAATAGCTTCTGATTTATAGACAGGCTTCTTTTTTATGACGTTTAAACTATCTGGGAAAGGGCCCCCCAAAATACGGTCTAAAAAATTGTTTAGGAAATTGGCTTCCTACCAGAAAAAGCATGCCCCAGCGTGGAGCCATCAACATATTCAAGATCGCCGCCTAATGGAACGCCAAAAGCAATTCTGGTGACTGTACCCGAAAAATCATGTAATTCATTGATAATATAATTAGCAGTGCCTTCTCCTTCTACGGTGGTACTAGTCGCTAAAATTATCTCCTGAAAGTTTTCCTTATTAACTTTCTCAAATAGCTTAGGTAAACCTAATTCATTCGGGCCAATACCATCCAAAGGAGACAAACTACCCATTAAAACAAAATAATAACCTTTGAAAATACCTGATTGTTCAATGGCAAAAACATCCGCAGGTGAACCAACGATACACAAGGTTTTTTCATCTCGTGATAAGTCAGCACAAATTTGACAAATCTTATTTTCAGTTAAGATTCGACATGACTCACAATGATGAATTTTTTCAACCGCCTGTTGTAAGCTATTGGCAATTTTTAGCGCTGCCGCTTTATTCTGTTCCAATAAGTAATATGCCATTCTAGTTGCTGATTTATTACCAACACCCGGCAAATATTTTAGATGATTAATTAGATCTTGAATTAAGGGAGAATGCATAAAATAAAGTTGGCAGTTGGCAGTTGGCAGTTGGCAGTTGGCAGTTGGCAGTTGGCAGTTGGCAGTTGGCAGTAATATTTTAAGAAATTAAATTGATAACTTTAAACTGTCAACTGAAAACTATTTAAAATGGTAATTTAAAACCCGGTGGTAGGTTAAGACCATCCGTCATACCGGACATTTTATCTTTTGATTGCGCCTCAACTTTTCTGGTTGCATCATTGACTGCTGCCGCAACTAAGTCTTCCAGCATTTCTCTATCGTCCATAACCGCATCGTCAATACTAATTTTTTTAATATCATGGCGCCCGGTCATCACAACTTTAACCATACCGCCGCCAGACTCTCCATTAACAGTCATATCAGCAATTTCTGATTGTGCTTTTTGCATATCTTCCTGCATTTTCTGGGCTTGTTTCATTAAACCGCCTAGTGCGCCTTTCATATATTTTTCCCCGTAAAATTTTATAGTTAATTTTTATTATTGATTTTTAAAGTTAAATTTTATCGTTAATTTGTATTCACAGATTTAATCGATGTTTCAATAATTGTTGCTGAGAATTTATCCCTAAACTTTGCCAGCTCAGGATCATTATTAATAGAATCCAGTAAAAACTGTTTTAAGTTTTCTTCATTTATATGCTCAACCTGTCTAGGCGTATGGCTTAATTGTTCAGCAATATTTTCCTGATAAATTATGTTAATTTTATCAAGATTATAATGTTTAACAAAATAATCTTTCACTAAAGATAATAAACGTTGTTGCTGCTTATGATCAACTAGCAAATCATGTTTACTATCAACGCCTAGTTGCATTGATAATGCTCCATCATGCAGCTTTAATTGGTTTAAAAAGCAATGTTTAAACATTTCCTTTTCAAAACCGGAACATTCAATTTGTTCAACAATTGCAAACCAGGTTTCCGTTAAATTTTGTTCTGCATTTTGCAGGTAAGATTCTAAGTTATTATCAAATGACTCTATTTCATCGTTTTTTTTTTCTAAATCAGATTCGTCTTTCCCCTGCTTTGCAGTTTCTTGACTTGTATTTTGTTGACCTTCATTTTGCTCAATTGGTTCTTGTGTCGGTTTCTGTATTGGTTCTTGAGCTAAATCTTGAATATCTTCCTTAACAGGCGTCTGGTAGCTTGGGTAATCATCGATAGGAGGAGCAAATGCGGGATGGTCTTGAGCTGTAACTGCAACTTCATCAATCTGAGTTTCTTGTGCCGAAGATTGGCTTTCTTTTTCTTTCGTTTGACTTTGTGAAATTTCAGGTGCGATCTGTATTGCTGTGTTTTTAGAATCTCTCGAACTATCACTTTGTGGTGTATGAACATTGATTTTCGTTACCGGCGTAAAGGTCAACATTCTTAAAAATGTCATTTCTAAAGCACCAATTGGCAAAGGACTAATTTGTATATCTTTATAACCATGAAGGGCAATTTGATAATATAGCTGAACCTCTTCTGAATTAAATTCATTAGCCATATCTTTGATGCTTTTAGATATGGTTGATTGCTCATTAACAACATCGGGAACAGCCTTGTACATAGCTAACTGTTGCAACTGGTTAATTACTTCCATCAAGATAGATGCTGGTTCAGCACCATGATCGACAAGAGCATGAAGATTATTAATCAAGCCATTAGCATCCTGAACTAATAAACAATGGATCAATTTATCAAGCTGAACTGAACTTAAATTGCCCAGCATTTCTTCGATAAGCTTTAAGCTTATCTGATTATCGCCAAAGGAAATAGCCTGATCTACAAGGCTTAAGGCATCTCTCATAGAACCATCTGCTGCAACGGCTAATGGCATCAGAGCCTCTGCTTCAAAAGGAATTTTTTCTTCTGTTAGAACATAACTAAGCTGATCATTAATTTGCTTAAGACTAAGACGTTTAAGGTTAAATTTTAAACAGCGCGATAATATGGTAATAGGTAATTTTTGCGGATCGGTTGTTGCTAATAAAAATTTAACATGTTCCGGTGGCTCTTCTAATGTTTTTAATAAGGCATTAAAACTATGTCCGGAAAGCATATGAACTTCGTCAATGATATAAATCTTATAACGGCCTCGAGTGGAGGCATAATGAAGATTCTCAAGTAATTCTCTAGTATCTTCAACTTTTGTCTTAGAAGCCGCATCAACTTCAATTAAATCAATATAACGGCCTTCATCAATTTCTATGCATGTATCGCATGTACCACAAGGCTCTTCAACAACGCCTGTTTCACAATTAAGTGCTTTTGCTAATAATCTGGCAATCGTTGTTTTACCAACACCTCTGGTGCCAGTAAATAGATAGGCATGGTGTAACCTACCCGACTTAAGCGCATTACCTATTGCCTGGCTAACATGCGTTTGCCCCATTAAATTGGCAAATGTTTTAGGGCGGTATTTTCTGGCTAGGACTTGATGGGACATGATGTAATTAATATTTTCTCTATATCATCTCCCCTTACCTCTCTTTTCTACCCTCAATGGGCACTCAGTAAAGAGGGGAACATACATATGAAAACTTTCAAAAAATAAAAGGCTAATAATACAAAAAAGGCTAAGTCTTATTCTGAGACTTAGCCTTTAAAAAATCAATGGAAAAGCAAATGCTTTAACAAATAATTTTAACGAAGCTTTTCTTTAATTCTTGCAGACTTACCAGAGCGGCCACGTAAATAATATAATTTAGAGCGATTAACATCACCACGGCGCTTAACCACAATATTATCTACTAAAGGACTGTATGCCTGAAAAACACGCTCAACACCTTCACCAGAAGAAATTTTTCGGACTGTAAAAGAAGTATCTAAACCACGATTTTTCTTAGCAATAACAATACCTTCAAATGCCTGAAGACGTTCTCTATCACCCTCTTTTACTTTTACATTAACAACAACTGTATCGCCTGCACCAAACTCTGGTAATTCGCGAGACATTTGCTCTGCATTAATTGCATCGATAATTTTACTCATAACTTTTCCATCCATACGATATTACAAAAAACTGATTTATAAATTCTACTCATTTTTTAAACGAGCAATAATTTCTAACTGCTCATGACTCAAATTCTTGTCATCAAGCAAATCAGGTCGACGCTGCAATGTTCTTAATAATGATTGCTCTTGTCGCCACTGATTAATTTTTTCATGATTACCACTTAACAGTACCTCTGGTACCTTATGTCCATCAACTTCTGCTGGTCTTGTATAATGCGGATAATCTAATAAATTATCATAAAATGAATCATTTACCACTGATTCATTATCACCAACAGCACCTGGTAAAAGACGGGTCATCCCATCAATTAAAATCATTGCTGCCAGTTCGCCTCCACTGAGAACATAATCCCCAATCGAGTATTCCTCATCAACTTCCTGTTGAATCAGACGTTCATCAATTCCTTCATAACGTCCACAGATTAAAACTAAATGTTCCCAGCCTGTTAATTTTTTTAAGTCAGACTGCTGTAGTCGCTTTCCCTGGGGTGATAAATAAATCACCTTACTGTTGTTTCTACTT
The DNA here is from genome assembly GCA_015231865.1 of Gammaproteobacteria bacterium. Lineage (GTDB taxonomy): Bacteria > Pseudomonadota > Gammaproteobacteria > GRL18 > GRL18 > JADGAU01. The sequence continues at coordinate 11,030 of JADGAU010000027.1, forward strand.
GTTCTTTCCTCTTTAGCTTGTGCAATTGACTTATGATTGTATATATCATCAAGGCAATCTTTAAGCGGCTGATATTTCATCAGCATTCCAGGTCCACCACCGTATGGTGTATCATCAACTGTTCGATGTTTATCCCGGGTAAAATCTCTGGGATTATTCAAATTCAATGTTAATAATTGATTTTGAATTGCTCTCCCCGTAATGCCATAGTTTAATGCAGAGAACATTTCCGGCATTAATGAGATGACATCTATAATCATTTTAATTTTAGAATTTTAAAATCCATGTTTTAAATTCAGGGTTTTAAAAGTCTTGATCCCAATCTACTATCATTGTACCCAAGGTGAGGTTTACCTCTTTAATATACAAATCCAGAACAAATGGAATTAAAATTGAATCCGTTTTATTTCCTTCATCTTGTGGTTTTACAACCATCACATCATTACTGCCTGTTGCCATCATTGAGTCAACTATACCTAAATAATTGCCTTCTATATCATTGACATTTAAGCCAATTAAATCACGCCAATAATAATCTTTATTTCCAAGCTGCGGTAAATCTTCTTTATTTATCGCAATTTCCTGTCCAAAAAATTTCTGTACATCGTCTTTATTATCATAACCACTAATATGAACAACGATTGTTTTACCTTGAACACGTCCCTGACTTATTTCATATGGTTGCCAGGAAAAACCACGCTCTAACTTTTCTTTAATTAAGATTTTTCGGTAGTTAATTATATTTTCTTTTGGTTGTGTATAAGAAAAAACTTTTACCCAACCTTTAACACCAAAGAAACCATTAATTTTACCGATGATAATCAAATCATCAGTTTTATCTTCTTTTTCTACAACCGCACTTTTTAGCATCTTAAAAGATATTAAGTCATCATTTTAAAAAGATAAAAGCCCGGCACATCTGCTTAATATAAGAGTTACTTAAACTTTAATTAAAGAATTAAGCGGCTTTGCTTTCAGCTTTCATTAAAGTCTTTAATCGTTCACTTGCTTGAGCACCTTGACTAATCCAGTGATCAATACGATCCTGCTTAAGCTCTAATCTAATAGCATTACTACGAGCCATAGGATTAAAATAACCAACATTTTCAATAAAACGACCAGTTGGTGAACGACGGCTATCGGCTACCACAATCTTATAAAATGGGCGCTTCTTTGAACCACCACGAGCTAAACGGATAACTACCATGTAAATTTAAACCTCTTACTTAATTAATAATTTTGAATATCCAGCAAAAAACAGTTGGATACATTTGAATCACGTTCAAATAAAGGCGGGGATTCTACCCTAAATGACTACTAAGATAAAGGGAAATTTCAAATTTTTAGCAAATAAATTCTTGTATTTTTAATACTCATAAAATTAAGCTTATCTCTGTTTGATTATACTGTGTTGAGATGTTTTTTAGGTTAGAATGTCAATTTTTCTAATATAGACAAAACTATGGCTGAAATACTTTATATTGATTCTAATGCAAAATTAGCGCAATTGTGTCTGAGTTATCACTCCAAAAGTCAAAACAACTCACCCTATTATTTATTCCTCGACACTGAATTTATTCGCCAAACAACTTATTACCCAAAACTGGCACTGATTCAAATTACCGATGGCGAACAATTAGCAATTATCGACCCACTGGCAATTGATGATTTAAATCCATTTTATAAACTTTGTTTTAATACGGATATTACTAAAGTCTTCCACTCCGGCAGTCAGGACTTAGAAATATTTTACTATTTATGGGGAGAATTGCCTCGCCCGATTTTTGATACTCAAATTGCTGCTGCAGTATTAGGTTATGGACAACAGATTGGCTATGCAAATTTAGTCCATGACTTGCTACATATTGAATTAGATAAATCTCAAACCAGAACAAACTGGCTCAAACGCCCTCTTACACCTGCGCAAATTACCTATGCTGCAAATGACGTTATTTATCTTGAGAAAATATTTCATCAATTATTGTCACAACTTAATGAACTAAATAGATTACATTGGCTTGATGAAGATTTTCGTCAGCAAAGTCTTACCTCAACTTATTGTATCAAGCTTGATGAGATTTGGCGCAAAGTAAAAGGTTTTCAGCGTTTAAGACAAAATCAGTTAGTCTACCTGCAGGCTTTAGCTAAAATGAGAGAAGAATTTGCGATAAAAAAAGACCGGGTAAGAAAGCATATTATTTCCGATGATAATTTACTGAAACTGGCACGTTCTCAACCAAGGAATCATCAGCAATTAATCAATTGTGATTTGCCAGAAAAGCAAGCCAATGCTTTAGGTGAACATATTATTAACAATATTAAATTGTCTGATAAGATTACTATAGATAAGCACCCGGAACTGCCTAAAAAGCATATTTTAAATAACCAGCAAGAAGCGATTTGTGAATGTCTAATGGCCCTATGTCAACTAAGTGCCAAAGAACACAATATAAGTACCAGCTTTTTATGTCAGCGTAAAGAATTGGAAAAACTGGTTATTCATAAAGATAATATTGAACAATCCAATAGTTCCTTACTCAATGGTTGGAGGCATGAACTATTAGGAAATCAGGTCAAAATGTTTCTTTCCGGCAAAGCACAGTTAACCATCAAAGATGGTTTATTAGGTCTGGAAAATGGCTAATATTGATGTCCATAAATCAGCAATTCCTCCGCTAAACACTTTAATAGAACTATTAGCGTTTTTTACCGGTAATATTGGAAATCACAAGCAATTTACTGTTTATGATATGGGACGTCAAATTATTGAAATTTCAATTGAAGACTTTAAACGCTTTGAAAGAACTGAAATTCCCTGGCCCACCCCTCTTCTTCAATCAGCCTGGTTTACCCTAATCTTCACTGATAAAAAACTTTTTGATAATAATGCAGGACAATACCACCTATGGTTTTTAAAATTTCCATTGGATGAACAAGGCAAACTGGTACAGGCAACTCGTGATGAATACATTGCACAGTTCCTGCAACAAATTAATGATAACAACTTAAGTATTGAAGAAAGCAAAAAAATTGAGAGCCCTTATGGATTTAAACCATCGGAAGAGAAATTGGCCAATATCAATGCTATTTACAAAGTAAAAAACAAGCTTCAAGCCTCACATTATTTTCAACCAGTAGTAAAATATTTTGAACAAACACTTAATACTGCCCCCAGATTTCGTTCTGATCATAAACAATGGCACAACTGGAAAACACTCGGTTATCAGGGAATAGCAGATTTTTGTAGTCGTTTAGATCAACATACCGAAAAAAATCAAACATTATCCACCTTATTATTAAATGCCTTTACTTGTCTTCCATTACCTGTGATCAGTTCTTTATCAACTTCATTAGAGCACCATGCGCTGAAGAAAAATATTTACTCGCTATGGTTAAAACATTTAGATCACAAACAATTAGATGCCCAAATTAATACCCTAAAAGTTATTAGTTTAAATGCCCATTCAAAACTGCAATATGAATATATTAAGAAAAGTTTACAAGGACCATTTGCCTCCAACATTGAAATACTGGCCATCATTAGCGGCCGAAACTGGTTATATTTACAGGAACCGGAACTAATGCTGCTTTATTTGGAAGCTTTAGCCAGAAATACCGATAGTGAAAAAAATTTTAATATTTTATTGCAGGACTTATTATTTATTCCCGGTATGCGTGAACATGTTTTATTACAGTTTAGAAATCCGGAACGCTCAGCTCAGTTAAGCCAGGCAATAGGAAATTTATATTCAATGGCACGCTAGATGGAAAATTTAATTCTTTTTATTATTATTTTTTTACTTGCCGCCTATTGGTGGAATTCAAGTCTATCTTATGAAAAAGCTTATCTGTTTGCGAAATCAATTTGCTCTAAGCATCAAGTTACTTTACTTGATGATACGCTTCAACTTAAGAAAATTAGACTATGCCGGCATGCAAATGGTTATGTGCAGTTTTGTAGACGCTATCAATTTGAATTTAGCAGTGATGGTGAAAATCGCTACAATGCGAGCATTACATTAAATGGGAAACAAGTGGAATCGGTAGAAATGGAAACTTATCGAATTCCAGAAAATCAAAATGACTAATATTCCCATTACTTATCAATCCACGCATCTACAAACTACTGCACAGACATTAGCATCTAAATGGAAATACCAGCTTTTATCCCCGCAACAAATTGAAGAACTCTGTCCACCGTTTTATTTACAATTAACTGTGCCTCATCTACAACTGGTAGAATTTAATGGTAAATCTAATCCTCTATTTATTGATTTTAATGCTGGCAACTATCGACACCGGCGTTTATTCGGTGGTGGAAAAAATCAACTAATTGCCAGAGCAATGGGCATTAATAAAGGCTTTTCCCCCCATATTTATGACGCTACTGCCGGCCTTGCCAGAGACGCTTTTGTACTGGCTGGTTTAGGCTGCAAAATAACTATGATAGAAAGGACCAATATTCTCGCTGGACTTTTACAAGATGCATTACAAAAAGCATTAACCGTCCCGGAGGTCAAAACCATTTGTGCCAATATGGACTTGATTCATGCTGATAGTATTGAATACTTTACTCACTTTATAAAAAATAATAGTAATCAAAAAATACCCGATATTATCTATCTTGATCCCATGTACCCAGATAAGAAAGGCAGTGCTTTAGTCAAAAAAGAAATGCAGTTTTTGCAACAAACCGTTGGCAAAGATCATGATGCCAGTAATTTATTAGAAGCATCCATCAACTTAGCTAAATATCGAGTAGTGGTAAAAAGACCAAAATCATCAGATTACCTTGGGCACATCAAACCACAATTACAATTGCTTGAGAAGAAGCAGCGCCTTGATATTTATATTATACAAAAACTACCATCCATTGATAGGAAATCAAACAGAAGAACCTAAAACAGTTTCCATAAAAAATTATTACAAATAAGAGAAGCAATTCTAGATTATGATTTTGAGTCTGGCTAAAAAAACAGAAATATTTATAAAAAACCTTAACATTCAATTAACTTAGTATTTATTTTTAATACTTTTACGGTTAAATTATGTTAATAATTTATATTTTTCAAAAAAGTTATTAATTTATCTAATGTTATTAGTTAAAGTTGCCGATACACAAAATAGTGAATTGAATATTTAAAATCTATAGGGGGTTTACGTGCTGGATTTTAGTTACAACCTAAACTTAACACTAAAGTTAATCATTGGTTATATGATGTTAACTGGCTTACTAATTTTATGTGGTATAGCTGGGTATTATGCAGCCACCAAATTATCAACGACCATGGACTTTTTGCTTCATGAAGCTCGTAATACCGTTCAGGGTGCAGCACAAACAAAAATTAACGCCTTAGAACAAATCCAAGCCATGGATAAAATTCTTAGTATTAAAAAGAATACAGATATGGCTCAGCTCGATCAAGGCAATACAGCAATTAAGAATAGTTTCCAAATTATCCAAGATGCAAAACTTGTTAATAGTAATGATTTATCAAAAATGCAAGTTTCACTTGATAACTTTAAAAAAGCACAAACACCAATTATTAACCACCATAGAAATTATTATAATACCTATGAGAAATTACTCGAATCATCTAAACGCATGAACAAAACGCTTGCGTACTTTTCAGAACTAGCGAATCAAATCATTGTAGAAAAACAAACTAATTGGGACAGACAAGAAGCGTCAAGCACTGACCAATCAGCCGAAGAGCATGAAGATGATTCTTCAGAATCACAGTCAGAAGAAATGTTTGCAGCTTCTTCATCAACCGAAGCTAAATTGGCTTTATTTTCTCAGCTTTTTTATTATGGCCAAATTATTGCTAACGAAAATATTGAACGAAATAAAGAAGCATATGCTAATGCAAAAACTGATCTTGAAGTTTATATTGATGATATTAGTTCGATGGACTTATCTACTAAAAAGATTAGTAAAGGGCCTGATATTGGTAAAAGCTTCCAGGAAGTTCTTAAACAAACATTTATTAATATTCAAAAGCATGCTGTTAATGGCCTCACAGCATACGATAAACTTCAGGTAAGTCGAGATGACTATACAACCAAAGCCAAACTATTACTTAAAGAAGCCAATAGAATAGATGACATTAGTAATGAAACCATTAATTCAAAAATAAAAAATATCAGTGAAATAAAACGTTCAGCTTTTATTACAATATTAACTGTTGTCTTCTTTGGTATTTTATTTGCTGTTATTAATTATATAATTTCCTATAGAATAATTGTTTGCCCCATAAAAGAAGTTGCCGAAAGTTTAAATGATATTTCTGAGGGTGATGGAGATTTAACACAAAAACTTATTGTAAAAGGAAAAGATGAAGTTGCAGAGTTAGCAATCGGCTTTAATCTATTTACCGATAAAATTAGAACTATGATTATACAAATTAGTACCGTTATTGAACAGCTAAATACTTCAACTCATACCGTTTCAAACCAGTCTGAACAAACCGAAAAACAAATGAAATTACAGCAGGATGAAACTGAAAATGTCGGCAAAGCAATGGAGAATTTAAGCCTGCAGGTCGAATCTGTTAGTGCTTCGGCAATAAGTGCTGAAACGACAATGCAACATGTCGATACATCATTAAGTGAAAGCCAGCTTGTTATTAATAATACTTTAAATTCAATTACTGAATTTGCTCATGACGTATCTTCTGCTACGGATGTTATTATTAAAGTACAGAATGACTCTTTAGAAATTGGCCAGGTTCTTGATGTTATCCAGGGAATTGCTGAACAGACCAATTTGTTAGCGCTTAATGCAGCAATTGAAGCAGCTCGTGCAGGAGAGCAAGGTCGTGGCTTTGCAGTTGTAGCAGATGAAGTTAGAACTCTTGCAAGTAAGACGCAGACCTCAACCAGTGAAATTAAAGAAATCATTGACCGCTTACAACAAGGTTCGGCAAATGCCTCTGCCGTCATGGAGAAAAGTCGTGAGCAAGCCAATACCACTGTTGAAAGTACCGGTAGCGCATCTCGTTCTTTAAATGAAATTAACAAGAATGTTAGTGAAATTCGAGATGTAATTAAAACAATTAATAGTGCAACATCAAAACAAAATGATCAGGCCAATTTCGTATCAAACAATTTGACAAATATTATTGAAATTAGTAATACTACATCTAAAAGCTCTAAGCAAATGAATCAAATTACCACTAATTTAAATCAATTAGTGAATGAACTTCAAAGCCTGGTCGGTCAGTTTAAAGTCTAAAGTCAAAAATCTATAATAGTTTTCTGGCGAAGAATGGCATTTTTATACTAACCATTCTTCGCTATGTTAATTACATTAATTTATCAATAACCTGCACAGTAAAAACAACAATAATACCAACAAAGACTAATGCAGGAACCACTAGCATAGCGACGACTAACTCGTCTCGTAAATGTTTTAAAAATGTCATTTCATGCCTCCTTTTTTAGGAAACATGCTTAATCTATACCAGTTTTTCGTCAAAAACCGATATTAGTAAATTTTTTTTACCAAGAAATTCTATCGTTCTAAATTTTCTATAATTTCTAGTACATTTAGGTCCGGATCTCTAAAAAATATGGCAGCACGGCCTGATTTACTGCGAGTATATGAAATATTCATTTGCTCTAATTTATTTATAATATTTGAAAGATTTTTTGTTGATAAAGCTAAATGCCTATCTCTCCCTCCATGTTCAGGGATAAAATCCATATGATAGGGTATTTTTTCCTGAATCAAATGAATTTGTAAACCTTTCAAATCATACCAGATACCAGGAAAACCTAAATCAGGTCTTGATTTACTCGGTTCTAGCCCCAACACTTTAGAATAAAATTGTTCCGAAATTTCACAGTCAGTAATCAAAAAACTCACATGATGAATAGCTAACATCAGTATTTCCTCATTAATTGAAACCAGTCACTTTCTATTACTGATATAATAACTAGTCTTTACACAATCGGTAAATAAATATGTCAGAAATTCTTGTTCTTTATTATTCTCGTTATGGGACAACTAAAATCTTAGCTGATTATATTTGCCGGGGAATTGATATGGTTGAAGGTATGCAGGCCCGACTCCGGACAGTGCCCGAAATATCAACTGTTTGTGAGCAAACAGCATCCGACATTCCGGATGAGGGAGTTATTTATGCAAGCAACGAAGACTTAATCGAGTGTGAAGGTTTGGTCATGGGCAGTCCAACACATTTTGGAAATATGGCCGCAGCCTTAAAATACTTTATTGATAGCTCATCTCAGGTTTGGCTTGAAGGAAAATTAAGCGGTAAACCCGCTGGCGTATTTACCTCAAGTTCGAGTCTTCATGGTGGCCACGAAACAACTTTAACGTCTATGATGCTTCCACTATTACATCATGGTATGTTGATTGTTGGTATCCCCTACTCTGTACCTAGTTTGAGTATGACTCAAGGTGGTGGAACGCCATACGGTGCGGGACATATTAATAAACAATCTGATAAAACACCGGGGCTTACAAAAGATGAAAAGAAAATTGCCATGGCTTTAGGACAAAGAGTGGCTGAAACTGCTAAAAAATTAAAATAATTGATATGTTGTCTAAGTCAGCGTTACTAACTCATAAGGTAGTATTAGTCAGTTATATTAGTTTAATTATTTTATCAATGTTTGAAATTAGCTGGTTAAATCCGCCAGAAAAATTTCCAATATCCCTGCTCTTGATTTTATATGTAGGACCATTATTAATTCCGTTAAAAAGTATTTTAGCCGGAAAGCGAAAAACTCACCTTTATCTGAGCTTTATCTCTCTTTTTTATTTTGCACATGGTTCTGTAAAAACATATGAGCAATTGGAAATCTGGACAAGCTTATTGCAGTTACTTTTAAGCCTGACATTATTTATTTCCTGCCTGGTATTTACAAAGCAAATGACACAAAAAAATTAAAACGATACCTTCTGGTACGAGTCTTCATATCAAGTTAAACTTCTAAAGAGTTAATAAACTTAACTGTACCCGCTTTTGACTTTTGACTTATCACTTTTAACTGTTCACTGTTCACTGTTCACTGTTCACTGTTCACTGTTCACTACCATTAAGATATTCCTTAACAAAAGGAACGGTAATTTTTCTTTGTTTTGATAAACTTTGATAGGCTAGCTCATCTAATAACTTTAACAATTTTGATAAATCTCTAGAAAACTGATTAAGAAGATAGCTTGATACTTCATGACTCAGTTGAAAATGATTTTTAAGAGATTTATTTTTTAAAGCCATAAGCAAATCATCATCGTTTAATTCTTTAATTTCATAGGTCAGACCCCATTGTAGTCTGGAACGAAGATCGGCTAATGCAAAATCAATATTAACTGCATTTTTGCAAGCACTGACTATTAAACGGTTACCTTTGGCCTTAATTTTATTATAAAAATGAAACAGGCTATGCTCCCATTCTTTATTGCCAGCAATAGCATCAATATCATCAATGCAAACGATGTCAGCATTTTCCAGGTTAGTAAGCATACTCGGATGTAAAAATTGATGATTTTTTAAGGGTACTAATAGAGCTGTTTTTTTCTGAGCCAGGTATTGTGCATTTAATGCTGTTAATAAATGTGTTTTTCCTAATTTATTAGCCGACCAGATGAATAAAAATAAACTATGATCATTAAACAGCTCACTCATCATTTCGCCGTTGTCACCCACAATGTAATCATCAAGACTCACTTGTTGATTTATGCTAAAGTTAAATGGCAGTTGTGTTGGTAATTCAGTCATGTACAAAAATAATTAAGGAAAATAGATTGATACTGCCTATAAATTCAATTCCAATCAGTGAGATTAAAGAACCATTTTTAAAAAAAAATAGTATCAGTTTACAATTATTACGATTGGAACAAACAGATCAATTTATTAGCGGTAATAAATGGTTCAAACTACTTTATAATCTTGAAAAGTTCAAAAAAGAACATTATACCGTATTGCTCACTTTTGGTGGAGCTTATTCCAACCATATTCATGCAACGGCAGAAGCCTGTCATCGTTTTAATATACCCGCTATCGGTATCATTCGAGGTGAAAAACCTGAAAAGTTAAATCAAACACTCACTCAGGCACTAGAAAGAAATATGCAATTGTATTTTGTTTCGAGAAATGATTATCGACAAAAACAACATCCCGAATTTATTAAACAATTAATAACAAAGCTCATTAATAAAAACTATATAACTCAGCAGGATAAAATATATGTATTACCGGAAGGTGGTTCAAATGAACTAGCTATTAAAGGCTGTGCTTTAATTCCTAAGTTAATTACAAGTCAATATCACTATCTTTGTTGCGCCATTGGCAGTGGCGGTACTTTTGGTGGGCTTATTCATGGGGTCGAGGATAATAACACGAAACTGCTTGGTTTTTCGGCCCTAAAAGGTGCAGATCAATTAGAAAACAGCATTATTCAATTAATAAAAGAGGTTAATGTTACTAATACCACTCCCTCCTGGCAGATTAACCACGATTACCATTTTGGTGGATTTGCTAAAACCAAACCCGAATTATTTCATTTTATTAACGTGTTTTACCAAAACCATAAAATTAAATTAGATGTGATTTATACTGGAAAAATGATGTATGGCTTATATCAACTAATCAAAAATGATTATTTCCCAAAAAACACAAACATTGTTGCAATTCACACCGGTGGATTACAGGGCAATCATGAGTTTGAGAAAAAAGGTTTCTTAAAGTGGCAATAACAGCACCTAAACATACGGATATAAATATTAAAAAAACAAGTTAACACAATGACTTGCAAATCAAGCTCATTTTCTCTATTCTTCTACCTCCTGATAATCATAGAGTGAAGCATGAAATTTTATCTAATATTATTTACTTTCATTTGGTCATGCAACGCACTTGCAGCCGAAGATGACTTTGCCTCTCTATTAGAGGAAATGACCGAAATTGCAACCAAGACCAAACTCAATATTGATTACCAACCTTCAGTTGTCTCTGTTTTACATGCCGATAAACTAAAAAATCTTGGTGTCAGCAATTTACATGAGGCTTTAGGATTGCTTCCAGGTATTGAAACTTCAATTCTGCATACGGGCTGGAAACAAGTTATTATTCGCGGTAATTATAGTCCGGATACTTTTGTATTTGATAAATATAAACTTTATATTGATGGAGTAGATATTGGCAGCGATCTATATAGTACGAGTTATTTTTACCTGGATTTTCCAATTGAATTAATAGAACGTATCGAAGTATTAAGGGGATCAGCTTCAACCATTTATGGGCCGGGAGCTTTTAGTGGTGCAATCAATGTGATTACCTCAACGGCTGAAGCTCAAAATAAGAGTCATTATTTTGCTGCTGTTGGTAGTTATGACTATATTAAAGGCGGCTTAATGCAGCAATTTGATGCAGGTGACTGGAATATCGGCATTGATGCTTATTATCAGCAAAATGATAAAGCCCTTTATGCCGGCCCATCATTTGTCGAAGATACTAACTATGCTAGGACAGATTATGATAGTTTAGAAAGTTTTAATGATTTTTCTCTCGGTCTAATCGCAAAAAATGATTCGTTTAAATTAACAACCCGCTACAAATCAGAAGAGACAGAAAATTTTTATGGAATGAATGAAGCTCTTGAATCTGTAAAAGGCGGATACCAGCAGAATAAAAGCTTTATAACAGAAATAAGTCATCAGACCGATTTTAATAAAAAACTTAATTTAGAAACAAAACTCGGCATTAACTATTATCACTTTACTTTTGATACCTCCATCATTAAGGATATTATGGGACTCAACCCTACCTTTGCTCAATTCAATTCTTATCTTGATGTAAACCTTAAGGGCAGTAACTTTTCTCAGCACCAATGGTTATTGGGTATCAATTTAAAAAAAATCGACACCCGACAAAATAAAATAAGTAGCAAATATCCCTACATTACTACCAGAGAATTCTTAGATGCCGAGCATGACCAAGTTATCAAATCGGTTTATTTTCAAGATATCTATGCCTTGAATGACAATATTGATCTCTCTGCTAATATTCGTTTAGATGATTATTCAATTTTTGATGAAATGTTAAGTTATCGGTTTGGCTCTGTTTATCGACTCACCGATCAGCATATTGTGAAAGCTATTTATGGTCGTTCATTCAGAGCCCCTTCTTATATCGAGGCTTTTCAATCTGATATTAAAGGGATGAAAGCGGGTAACCCAAATCTGGAACCTGAATTGATTGACACCTATGAACTGGCTTATACCTACAAAAATCAAAATACCATTTTACGAACCAATATTTTTTATTCCTTAATGAAAGATGTTATTGATATTGTCACCAGTGAACCTGATACCTTTGTCGGAGATTATGCTAATCATAAAGATAGAACGGCTAAAGGATTAGAGTTTGAATATACCTATCAATTTGATCAGGGCTCAGAACTAATGACAAACCTGTCTTATGTAAAAACTCAATACTTTACTCCAGATTATCTCAATCCAATTGAATTTCAAAGTCCTGAAATATCACAATGGATGCTTAAAGGATATTGGCTATACCCAATTACCTCAAAATTAAGCCTCAACTCGGCCTGGTTTTATAGTGGTCCCAAAGGAGAATTTGATCCTTATAATACCGGTAACTCTCAAGCAATTAAATCAAGCTTAGTTATTGATGAAACCATTGTCTATCAGCTCAATAAATCTTCAACACTTAGATTGAGTGTAAAGAACCTGTTTAATGAAACCATTAAATATCCTTCATACCATCAAAAACAAGAGGGTATTATTCGGGAAGGACGCAATTGGTTGTTAACTTTTTCTAAACAATTTTAATCGCCATTGTGTTACTAACATTGTGTTACTAACATTGTGTCGCTTACATTTTGTCACTTAACATTGCGTCGCTTACATTGCGTCACTTATTTAAATTGAATTGAGTTAGATTAAATTAAAAGATGTTCAAATTAATCATGTTATTTTTTTACAAACGACTCCTCGGTTCTCATCAATGAAACTAAGGTCAAATCTCAGGAGTTTGTTCCTATGCCTATTTTTATGTGTGCTTTCATCCAACATACAGGCAATGGACTATGATAAAAATGTTTTAGAAATTATTGCTAAAATTATTCCTCGTATTGTGTTAATGAGTAGTCAAAAGTCTAAAGCTACTGATAGCATTGATGTGTGCCTATTAAGAGATGATACAGAGCAAAAAAGTGCCCAACTTCTAAAGAATGCTATCAAAGCTAATTATCCTAAAGGCATTAAAAATACACCAATTAATTTTGTTATTAGCGATTTTGACAATGCCAATGCTTGTCGTCATAGCCAAATTACCTTTATGTTCAATTCTAATAATAAAAAAATCAGGGAAACGGTTACAGTTCTTAACCAATTTCAATTATTAACCATGTCGTATGATGAAAAGTTTCTCGAACATGGCGTTGGTTTATCCTTATTTATCGGTAAAAAAGTTGTTCCTTATATCAATACTCAAGCCATTTTTGATAATAATATTGAAATCAATAATATGCTTCTTAGAGTGTCAAAAATATACCAAAAGAAAAATTAGCTCATGAAGACTATAAAAATTGAATATAAAATAATTATAGGTATCTTTCTCTTTACGGGGCTTTTGATTGGAATTTCAAAGTATCAACTGACCGAAAATATGACGCAGCAATATATAGAGTCTCAAAAGTCTAAAAATAATTTACTTTTAAACACGATAGTTCCGATCATTGCATTAAATCTTTCGCTCGGGCTAGACCAATCCAATGAAGAATATCTTGGCTATATTGGCGAAAATAATATCGACCTGGAGTCCATCGTCTTATTAAACTCACAGGGTTATAACTTATATGAATATACAAAAACATTAAGTAATAAAAAATTACAGTACCAATTGTATGATCAGGATATTTTAGATCCCTTAACCCAGGAAAAAATAGGCAAGGTCAAATTATATTTCTCGGATCAAAATTACCAAACCATGCTGAATAAAAATCAAGAGATCACCTTTAGAATTATTTTTATGACACTGGTATTGCTAATTGTTTTTACTTTTCTGGTTAGACGCGAATTTCGATTCTTAAAACACTTAAGTCAGAATGTGTGTAATTATGATCCGAAAATGAACAACTTTAATCTCAGCAAAACTGACAGAAAAGATGAAGTCGGTATTATTCATAATTCAATTGTGGTCATGGTTTCAAAAATTAATACCTATGCGAAACTACTTGATGAAACCAATCACTCATTAGAATTAAAAGTCCAGAAAAGAACGCAAGAGTTAGAAATAAGCAATAAAAAATTATTAGACCTGTCTCTCACTGACCCATTAACTCAATTATCAAATAGAAGACATTTTGAAGAACATTCTGAAAATATCTATGACATTGCCCGACGCGAGAAGTTATCTGTATCAATTGTAATGTGTGATATTGATCTGTTTAAAAAAATCAATGATACTTTTGGACATATAGTCGGAGATGAAGTGATTAAACAGGTAGCGAGCCTGATGCAGGAAAATTTAAAAAGGACAACGGATTTTCTGGCACGTTATGGCGGTGAAGAATTTGTGATTATCTTCCTAAATATGGACTCAGAAGGAGCATACAAAATCTGTCAGGACATTCAGGAATCACTTAAAACTCTCAAAAATTATCAAACTCATGGAATTCAAATCGAATCAGTAACTTTAAGTTTTGGTGTCAGTAGTTGTACTCCCCAAGGCCATGACAATTATAAGGAATTACTTAATAAAGCAGATTTAGGTCTTTATAAGGCAAAGAATAATGGCCGCAATTGTATCGTGATTAATAACATATAATTATTAACAGATAAGTAACTCACCAGTATGGTCAAAAACGTTATCCATCACAATGCACACTTTTAAACTCATTTGACTTCGTTGCCAATCGTCACAATAGTACGACTATTATTGCTCTTGATATTTATCATAAATTGACAGAATTTCTTCTTTATTGTCAAACAAAATAGTCACTAAAGCAGGTTCAAATTGTGTCCCATTGGCTGACTGAAAATATTCAAACACATCGTCTATTGACCAGGCCTCTTTATAACAACGCTTTGTAGCTAATGCATCAAACACATCAGCAACTGCCGTAATTCTTCCTTCAACACTGATGTTTTGCTCGGATAACCCTCTAGGATACCCCTTACCATCCCAGCGTTCATGATGATCCCGGCAAATCAGAGCGGCCACCTGCATAATATGTTTACTGGATTTAGAAAGCATATTATATCCAGAACTCACATGGGTTTTCATAATTTCCCATTCTTCTTCATTGAGTTTACCTGGCTTATTTAAAATTGCATCCGGTATGGCAATTTTACCAATATCATGCAATGGTGCTGCCTGCTTGATAAGTTCACAAAAAAGTTCATCCATACCCAGGTTTTTAGCAAGTATATAAGATAATTCTGCCACTCTTCTGAGGTGATAACCCGTTTCTTTAGAACGTGTTTCAACCGCTTCGCCTAGCATAAAAACCATTTCAGAATGTGCATCTTCAACTTCTGATTTTAAAAAGATATTTTCTAGTGCAATTAAGGTATTATGGCAAAAAACATTCACTAAATGAAATTGAAAGGGTTGATAGGCTTTAATATTGCCCGAAAAAAGTAAAATTTCACGACTATTTCTTTTAGTCATATAAGATGAAATAAAAAAATGATCATCATAAAAGACTTCAAATTGTTTTTCCTGGAGCAATATTTTTTGACAGAGCTCTTCCGGTATAATATCTTCGATTTGAACCGGCTTAGTATGACTCTGAAAATCTCCAGTGCCGGCAATAATCGATAATTGTTGATTGTTCTCATGAGCAGCAAAACCCTGAGGTGTTGAAATCAACGCAGAATCTCGTCCAAAATTGAACAAAGAATTCATTTGCGTTAGAACACCCAATACAAACTGTTCCAAGTAGGTTTGACTCAAAACATGAGTTGACGCTTGTATAACATTTTCCAGTCCTATTCGCATTTGTTCCTGATTCAATATGTACTCATAAGTTTTCAGACAAGAGTGCATTAAGGTGACCAGTTTATTTCTGGTTAATTCTGTTTTTTCTTTGTAATCATTAATGTCATAAGTAGTAATAATTTTTTCTTCCGGCGCCTGACCCGGTTGACCGGTTCGTAGAACTATTCGGGTAAAATCATTGCCTA
Organism: Gammaproteobacteria bacterium; assembly: GCA_015231865.1. GTDB lineage: Bacteria > Pseudomonadota > Gammaproteobacteria > GRL18 > GRL18 > JADGAU01. The sequence continues at coordinate 27,216 of JADGAU010000027.1, forward strand.
ATTCACGTACTTCTTTAACCAAATCAAGTCCCGCATGCTCGGTTTCCATTACCACATCAAGCAAGCACACAGCAATATTATTATTATTTTTAAATAATTCGATACCTTCTTTTCCACTATAGGCATCAAGAAACTGTAATGGGCGGTTATTGAATCGAAAATGCCCTAAAGCAAGTTTGGTGATATGATGAATCTGTTCTTCATCATCAATAATTGCAACAATCCAGGGTTCCAGATTATTTTCTGCTTTAGAAGAGGTAGATTCCGTATCATCTTCTTCTAAAAATATTAACTCGTCATCATCATTCATTATTTTTCATCTATTTAAGGTTATATCATCACCAAAATAATTTATTTTTTTGGTAAAAGAATCTTAAAGCTTGTTCCCTGATTTAGCTCACTTTCACATTGAATTTTTCCATTTAATTTTTGTGTAATCAAATTATAAACAATATGCATACCTAATCCACTTCCACCTTTACCACGCTTGGTCGTATAAAAAGGGTCAAAGACTTTTTCAAGTGTTTTAGCCTTCATTCCAACACCATTATCTTTCACTTCAATTAAAACCTCATTTTCGAGGCTACTTAGTTTTAAATGTATCTGAGGTTTAGTGCCCTTATAAACATCACTATCAAAAGCATGTTTAATGGCATTATCAATCAAATTGGTAATAACTTGAGCTAAAACACCTGGGTTTGATTCTATTTCAATGCCTGCTTCAAAGTCAGTTAATACCGATATCTGGCTATGTTTCCATTTCGGTCCTAAACTACTGAGGACATCTTCAAGGTAAGTATGTAGTATTAAAAAACGGTTTTCATCCGATGATTGATCCACGGCAACTTGTTTAAAACTTTTGATTAATTGTGCCGCACGATTTAAATTGGTATTTAAAATGTATAGACCTTCGGTTAACTGATTAACAAAATTGGTTAATGTCGATTTTTTAATGGCTCCTTCGTTCAGCTCTTTATTAAAACTTTTTATTTCCTCCTCAAGGTGTGAGGCTGCGGTAATGCCAACACCGAGTGGAGTATTCACTTCATGTGCCACACCGCTAACTAATTCGCCTAACGCAACCATTTTTTCAGATTGTATCAATTGTGACTGAGCATCTTCCAATTCTGCCGTTCGCTCCTTAACCCGTACTTCAAGCAGATCATTATGTTCCTCAACCAATTTAATCATACGGTTATTTTCAGCATAGCTATGGGATATTTTATCCGACATTGACAACATTGCCTGACTTAACTTACCTATTTCATCTCTTCTTTCTTTAACCTGTAAGCGGGCATTAATATTATTAGAAAAATCATTGGACCAGATTAATAAAGTTTCTAAACGGGCGGCAACATCTTTAGATTTATAAAAGGCAATCAATAGTAAAATTATCACAAAACTAATGCTGACGCCTGTGGTTATAATATGATTCAAACTCATCGTATTAAAAACATGACTACGTGAACTTTCTAATTCTGAAGAAGCGATTAGAATTATATTTTTAAGTTTGTCTTTAATTTTCTGCGCATACTTGATTTCAACTTTGTGAAAAATATTAAATGCATTTTCTTTTTCGAAATTTTTACTCTCATTGATTGATAGTTTAGTTTGTTCTAAATAAGATTTAACGATACTTTCAAGCTGCTCAATATCTTCTCCAACGTGTTTATGATTAGAGTGCATATTCAAATGTTTTTTTAATAAATTAAGATTATGTAATAGTGCATAAGTTTGCATTTTTATTTCACGACTAAAATCATCCATATTTTTAGCATTTTCAGTGGCTAAATGTTTTAATAATAAAACCTCAATATAGGAGAAATTAGTTTCAATATCTTTAGCTATATTGATATGAATATTATT
>JADGAU010000280.1 GCA_015231865.1 Gammaproteobacteria bacterium
CATCAATGCAGTTTAAAAATAAGCAAAAAATTAATAACACCATGATTAAAAGTGATTTCTCATTCTCTGATAAACCCCGTAAGAAAGCAGGTATTCCAAGATGGTTAGTATTATTTGCCATGTTAATATTTATCTTGCTATCAATTAGTATTTATCATTTATTGACTCAACAAGATGAAAGTAATGATATAGAACATACGACGGAAGTTTCTTTTCCAAGTAAAAAACAAATAGATAACAAAACTTTAATTACTGAAGAAGATAATATTTATAGCGACAATCTATATTATATCCCGCTTAAAGATAGAAAGTCAGATAAGCAAACAGCTACAAATAAACAGCAAATAACAACTAACACCCCCCCTGTTTTATCAAAACCTTTTAAAAATATAGACAAGCCTGAAGTTAACATTCGGTTGATTAGACATATTATTAAAACCGGTGACAACCTGGCAAATTTGTTCAAAAAGCATGCTATTTCGTCTACAGTCCTTTATCACTTGGTTAATAATACAAAACATGGCAAACAATTAAGACGAATAAATATTAATCAGGAAATACAATTACGCATTGATAACAAAGGTCAGTTCTTATCACTGACTTTAATAAAAGATAAACTGGAAAGTATTAGTTTTACCTATTCCAAAGATCAATACCATTCAGAAATTATAAAAAAAGCTTATGAAAAGCGGCCGAAACTGATATCAGTTACAATCACTGACTCACTTTTTTTATCTGCAACTCGTGAAGGTTTAACAGACAATCTGACCATGCGTATTGCGAATTTATTTGCCTGGGATATAGATTTTGCATTGGACATAAGAGAAAACGACTCTTTTACGGTTCTCTATAATGAACATTATTTAAATGGAGAGTTAATTGAAGATGGTGATATTTTAGCCGCTAAATTTCTGAATCAAAAAGATACACACTACGCCTTTTTATATAATGATGATGAAAAGTATGATGGCTATTATGATGAGAATGGATATAGTAAAAGAAAAGCTTTTTTACGAACGCCTGTCGCCTTTAGTCGAATTAGTTCCCGTTTCAATCTTAAGAGAAAACATCCTGTTTTAAATCGTATTCGTGCCCATAAAGGTGTTGATTATGCTGCACCAAGAGGCACGCCTATTAAAACAGTTGGTGATGGTAAGGTTGTCTTTAAGGGAAGAAAAGGTGGTTATGGTCGTGTTTTACAAATTCAACACGGTAGTAGATATATGACTGTTTATGCACATCTAAACTCTTATAATAAAAAAATCAGACAGGGTTCAAGGGTTAAACAAGGGCAAACGATTGCCTATGTTGGCAGCTCAGGATTGGCTACTGGCCCTCACTTACATTATGAATTTAGAGTCAATGGCGTTCACCGTAACCCTTTAACTGTAAAATTACCAAAAACTAACCCCTTGCCAAATAAGTATTTACCTGAATTTAAGCAGCAATCAGCCAGTTTAATTGCCCAACTTGAACAACATGGACAATAATTTATTTATTGGCGTGATGTCTGGTACAAGTCTGGACGCTGTCGATGCCGTATTAGTCGATCTTAGTGATTCAAAATCTCCGACAATTATTCATTCCTATAGTCTGCAAATTCCAGCTAATATTCAAAATAAATTATTCTCACTGAATCAAGCTCAGAGTAATGAAATTGAATTAATGCTAAAAATGGATGTATTCATGGGCAATCTTATTTCTGATTGTTGCATGAAACTTCTATCAGAAGCTGGAGTCAGCAACAAAAAGATAATTGCAATTGGCTCACACGGACAAACAATCAGGCACTACCCTGGTAAGCAACTAAATACTACCCTACAGATTGGCGACGCTAATATTATTGCAGAAAGAACCGGAATTACCACAATTGCAGACTTTAGAAGAAGAGATATGGCAGTTGGTGGCCAGGGAGCACCTTTAGTACCTGCTTTTCACAATGCTATTTTTAGAAGTGAATACCATATCAGAGTTATTGTTAATATAGGTGGCATTAGTAATATAACCTGTTTACCCAAAGATATTAACTTACCCGTTTTTGGTTTTGATACCGGCCCAGGGAATACTCTTATAGATCTCTATTGCCAGGACAAATTTAATACGGGTTATGACAGCAAGGGAAAACTTGCCTTTCAAGGGAGCGTCAATCAAAACCTGTTAAGTCAACTAAAATCTGATCCTTATTTTTGGCAAACTTTTCCAAAAACTACGGGCAGAGATTACTTTGGACACCAATGGCTAGTGGATAATCTAAAAAACAACTTCAACGAAACCACCTCAAAGCATGATATTTTGGCGACATTAACAGAACTAACAGCGCAAACAATTATTGACTCGATTGAAACTTCACTACCTGATACAGAAGAAATATTTATCTGTGGCGGTGGTGCAAAAAATGATTATTTAATGAACCGTCTAAATGAATTGGCTA
>JADGAU010000281.1 GCA_015231865.1 Gammaproteobacteria bacterium
AAATGGTTACATTTCCAGCCTCATTAGAAGAGGCGATCTGGAAGGTAAAATGGGACAAACTCTACTATTACACAACATAGAAAATACACTATGTGATCGGGTTTTACTGGTAGGCTGTGGTAAGGAAAGAGATTTTGGTCCCGACCAATACAAACAGGTAGTTGCAAAGGCTGTACAAACACTAAATGATACCGGTTCCATGGATGCCGTATTCTATTTAACGGAACTGCCTGTAAAACAAAACGATATTTCTCAAAAAATTCATCATTTTGTTTTAGCTACGCATGAGGTTTTATATCAATTCAACGAATTGAAAACGACGGTTGATAGTGCCCGCCGTCCCTTAAGAAAAATTGTTATTGCCGTCAGTAATCGTAGAGATCTAAACTTAAGGGAGCAAACACTGAGAGAATCTGTTGCCATCGCCGAAGGTATCCATCTTTGTAAAGATCTGGCAAATTTACCTGCCAATATTTGTACACCTGGATACTTAGCAGATGAAGCACAAAAATTAGATAAGATATATACAAAATTATCGGTCAACATCATCGATGAAGAAGAAATGACTAAATTAAAGATGGGAGCTTTTTTATCGGTAAGTCGGGGTAGTAGAGAGCCAGCTAAATTAATTTCTTTACAATATCAGGGGGGGCCTGACAAACAAAAGCCTATAGTGCTAATTGGTAAAGGAGTCACTTTTGACTCTGGTGGAATCTCACTTAAACCTGGTGCAGCGATGGATGAAATGAAATACGACATGTGTGGTGCAGCCAGTGTCATTGGCACTATTAATGCCATTGCAGAAATGGATCTTGAGCTTAATGTGATAGGTCTAATTCCAGCAACTGAAAATTTACCTGATGGTTTAGCAAGTAAACCCGGGGATATTGTCACTAGTATGTCTGGTAAAACTATCGAGATTCTAAATACAGATGCCGAAGGTAGATTAATTCTTTGTGATACAATGACTTATAGTGAAAAATTCAAACCAGAAATTGTCATTGATGTGGCCACTTTAACTGGTGCTTGCATAGTTGCACTAGGACATCATACAACGGGTCTTTTTAGTAATCATAGTCCCCTTGCCCATGATATAGAAAATGCGGGTAAACATACATCCGATAAAGTATGGGAACTGCCAATATGGGATGAATATCAGGAACAATTAAAAAGCAATTTTGCTGACATGGCTAATATCGGGGGCAGACCTGCGGGTTCAATTACAGCAGCTTGTTTCCTTTCACGTTTTGCTAAAAAATTCCAATGGGCTCACCTTGATATTGCAGGAGTTGCCTGGAAATCAGGCTCAGAAAAAGGCGCTACTGGTCGCCCCGTTGCCTTATTATCTCAATACCTGATAAATAAAGCTAAATCTTCTGGATAATGACCAATATATCTTTTTATCTACAGCAGGAACAATCTACCAAAAGCCTAGAGCAGATTGTTTCTCAACTTATTTATAAGGCTTATCAGCAAGATAATTTTATCTATGTTCAGACACAAAATGCTGAGCAAGCGAATTTAATAGATGAAATGCTTTGGTGTATTCAGGATGATACATTTATACCCCACCTAAACGTATCTAACCAAGAAAATGTTAATCTTCTCGATAATAACACAGAAGACTTATCCTTAATTAAACTAACTCCGGAACAACAACTTGATTCTGATAAATACAACTTTCCGGTCATTATCAATACACCTACAAAAAATATTGATATTAATTTAAATCGGAAAAGAAAAGAAGAACTGTTAATAAATTTAGACGAGCAAATCCCTTTATATTTTAGTCGCTTTCACCGTTTTGCTGAAATTATCAGCAAACAAGAAACAGCTAAAAGTCAAGCCAGGAAACGATATAAGTTTTATAAAGACAGAGGTTATCCTTTGATAACCCATGAAATTAACTAGAGTCTATTAAAAATAGTCAACCCAATTCGGGTAAGGTATAAAATTTACAAATATATACAGGATGGAGGTTAGTTAAGCAAATTTTTCGTCAACTTGTTTTAATACTTTCTGATTCGCCTTGAATAACAAATAACCGCTGGCAAATAATACTGCAACAGTCATTATAGTTGGAGCCATTGTTGTTAAAGTCGAGGCTAAGGCTACTGATTTAACACCGCCTGTTGCAGCCACAGTCTTAATAGCTGAAACTTTGCCACCACCAGTCAAAGCAATTGGCTTTGCAGCACCTGTGGTGGCAATCGGGAATTGACCTTTAGCCATTAAGCCCCCTTGTTGCATGACTGATGCAGATAAACCACCTTGAACATTGATTTGGGCGGGGCCGGTAATCGTAATCGATTCTCCTGGAAAAACACTCATTTCTAATTCACCCAATGCCATTTTCTGCTCCTATATAACACAATAATTTTAAGGTTTACATTCATTCTATTCTAAATAAATAAA
>JADGAU010000282.1 GCA_015231865.1 Gammaproteobacteria bacterium
TGGTTAAAAATACGATCGATAATTCAAAATTCATATAACTTAAATAAATGGATTTATTATTGTCAGTTGGTTATCTATCAATAATTGATGTTGCATATCCTCACTATACAATATTTCTGAATGCGAGCTTAATGCACTACTAATAATCAAGGAATCATAGTAGGAAAGTGAATACTGTTCTCTTAGATGACAGGCACTCACAAAAATATCTAAATTAAAATTAACTAGCGTATACCGGCGATAACAGCTTTCTATAAAAGTTTGTATTTCACTGTTATCAAATTTAAGCTTTTTTAACATATTACTACTCACTTCATTAACAACTTGAGTACTAATAGTAATGTTGTTTTGTATCAGATCACTGGCAATTTTTTGTTTGTCTTTGTTCCTATCACAAAAAGCATAAAGAAATATATTAGAATCCACAAAAAACTTAGCGCTCATTGGCTTTATCTCTTGATAAAAACTTTACATCAGATGATACATGCTTAGGATTCTTGGTTATTTTGCTGATAAAATCATCTGTGTTTTGTAATTCTTGTTCAGACTCTTTTTCAAGAATAATCACTCTCACCTGCTTATTTTTAAAATTCTGATAATCTGGTATTTGAATAGAAGAATGTGTAATTATTGTTTCAAATTCTGTTGCGTACATTAACTTATACCTCTGTTTAGATTGAATAAATAGTTAGGGACTGAGTTAAATATAGCATATTTATACTATATGACCTTTATTTTCCCTGTTACTGCACTATTGATTAGGGTGGATTTATATTCTTTTAGTTTGTCGATTTGCTTGTTTTGATGCATTATTAAGGTGTCAAACTTATTGCTTTCTTTTTGTGAAAACTTTACAACCATTAATTGTTCGCTTAATGGAGGTAACGCAATTTTAACATTCCTTATATCATTTGTGCCGACATTACCTTGAGTATTGGTATTTATGTGTGCTTGAATTTGTTGGGCGAATGAATTAGATTTAAAATAATAAAAAAGATATAAACCAATTAATTTTTCTGGATCTGGCTTTATAGTTACACATGAATAAGAAACTAAAAAATCAATGTTTTTATCAATATACGAAACAGTACCAATAGTCGCATATCGAGCGAGAATAACATCTCCTTTAGAACTTTTGATTTTTTTAGACAACCTTATATAATCTTTATGACTAACTTGCTTACAGCTATCAAAACTTATTTCACTCACTAACTCCTTTAAATCTCCAGTCATAACGTAGGGAACACCGTTATCAATTGTTTCCGGCATATAATGGTCGACGTCTCCAATATCTTTGATTACATACTTCATTACCTTCAAATCCCAATGCTCAGGAATCTCCCCAATCCAGTCAATACCTGAGTCTTTCATTTTTACATTAGGATTGATGCCTTTAGTAACGGCATTTTGAATAATTATTTGTTTGCGTTCTTTTAGCAGTTCAATTTGTTTTTGCTTTAAAGCAATCGCTTGATCGATTTGTGCTGTTTTTTTGTCCAGGAAGTTGGCTATGGTGGTTTGTTCGGTTATGGATGGTAAATATGCATAGATATTATAAAGGTCATCCGTATATAGCCGAATAAAACCTTCCATGACACCAGTTACTACTTTTTTATATTCACTTAAATAAAGTGGTAATTTCAATAAATAACCTATGTAGTCAATACTATTGTAGTTAATATCAGTTTTATAAATAGAATAATCAGGACTTGTTATTCCAGATACTTTTGATACCCCTAAAAGTCCATTAACCGCTTGCATTTTGTTAATTACTAAAGTGTCTTTAAATACTTTTTTATATCCAATTAAAGTTTTAGCTAAACCTGACTTTTCTTCCAATGATGATTTTGGAATTATTCCTCTATATTTACTTAAAGATAGTAACGTTTCACTACCAGTCTCAGACCTTATATTTACCTCAGTAAGTAAATATTTTAATTTCTTAACTTCCCATTCCTCAGGAATTTCCCCCAACCATTCAACACCAGAATCTTTATATTTTGCATAAGTCTTAATCATGATTTACCCAGCCGTTTTATATCTTCTTCAAGTTCTTTTATACTTGTTTCTTGCTCTAGCTGTTTCTGCTTTTCCTGATATTCTTTATAAATTTCAGTAGACTTATTAATACTTATTAAGTGGTCTGTCGGAAATCCCGACAGACCACCAGCTGTTGAAAAATTTGCAAAAACTGAATATTTATCTAGTCCATTTTTTAAAAAAACATGAATATCTTGTTCAACAATAATGTTTTCCATTACTCTGCCATCCCCAAAATATCCAGGATTAAACCTTCACTTTGTTGTTCCAGTTCTAAAATATCGGCACTGACTTGTTCAATACTACGCAGCGGTTTATGTCGATAAAAATATTTATTAAAGCTGATTTCATAGCCAATTTTTGTGGCA
>JADGAU010000283.1 GCA_015231865.1 Gammaproteobacteria bacterium
TGACTTTCTGATTTCTACGCTGAGCACTACAATCTCTTTCACCTAAGGAAATCACCTTGCCCTGACCATCACCAAAGACCTGTACTTCGATATGTCTTGCTTGCTGAACAAATTTTTCCAGAAATAGTCCATTATTGGAAAAGTTTGCTTCACTTAATCGTTTAACAGACTCATAGGCTTTATCCAGTTCTTCCTGGTTCCAGCATAATTGCATGCCAATACCGCCGCCGCCAGCAGTACTTTTTAGCATAATCGGATAACCAATCTCATCAGCAAGCTGCAAAGCCTGTTGCTTATTTTGGATTAAATCAGAGCCCGGTAATAAAGGTACCTGATTTTTAAGTGCCAGTTCCCGAGCTGAATGTTTTAATCCAAAAGCAGACATTTGCTTAACATCGGGGCCAAGAAAAACAATATCATTGTCTTCACAACGTTTTACAAAGTCCGGGTTTTCACTTAAAAAACCATAACCGGGATGTACCGCTTCTGCACCGCTTAGTTTGATGATGTCAAAAATTTTATCCTGATTAAGATAAGTCTCATTAACCAGACCATCGCCTAAACTATAGGCTTCATCTGCCTGAATAATATGAAGTGAACCTTCATCAGCCTCTGCATAGATAGCAATTGAAGCAATCTGCATTTGCTTTAAGGTACGAATAATACGAGTTGCAATTGCTCCACGGTTTGCAATAAGAACTTTTTTAAACATGATTTAGGACTCAGTTTAGTTTTATTGGGTCGTCCCATTAATAATAAAATATTGCTAAAGGTCGTCCTTTAGCATCAATTCCAGATTAGTACCTCAATAGGCGTTGGATTATAGGCATTACAAGGATTATTTAATTGCGGGCAATTAGAAATAAGCACAATAACATCCATTTTTGCCTGCATTTCCACATATTTACCAGCATCAGAAATACCATCCTCAAAGCTTAAACCACCCTCAGGGGTAATAGGTACATTCATAAAAAAATTAATATTATGACTAATGTCCTGCTTCCTTAGACCAAAATGCTCATTTTCAGCAATGGCCAGCATCCAGGAATCACGGCAGGCATGCATGGATTTTTTTTCTAATGAATAACGAACCGTATTACTCTCAGTTGCACAAGCGCCGCCTAAGGTATCGTGTCGACCACAAGTGTCAGCAATAATCTCTAACATAACGTTATTCTTATTGGAACGTAATTCACTGCCTGCGGTTAAATAAACATTGCCCTGTCCATTGATTGTATCTGTTGCACTATAACGCTCGGAAGGATCGTTGGCATTGTAAAATAAGGTATCTGCAGCCTGATTACCAAAAGAATCCAAAATGCGTACAATTTGTCCCTGCTTAACCACCTTCATATAGTAATCACCGGCTAAGACGGTATCGCGTTGTATTGCATCATCTTGTTCTAATTCACTTGCTTTTATCATTTTTGTCCTCTCTTTGTTTTATCCTGAATAAGCAATATGATATAAATCATTATTTTTAAAACCGCGTTGGTTTTCGTCACAATAATTTAGGCAAACATCATCCTCAGACAAAGGTTCCGCTTTAGATATCTGATAAATAATTGGATTCATTGGATAATTTTCTGAAGTATTCATGGGATGAGGACAGGTATGAAACAACACTAAAGTATCCATTTCAAATCGTAAACTAATTGAATCACCTGCCTGGCTATGATTATCCTGAAACATCATATTGCCTGACTCATCTGTATAAATTTTGCTAAACAAATTTAAGTTAGATGCCATATCGCGATCTGTCATACCATACTTTGCTAATTCAACCAGAAAGCTATCATAGCCATTTCGATAACATTCATTACGATAATCCTGATAATTATGCTCACCCCATTTTTGTTTAACGAGTTGCTTATGACTATTTCCGCCAACCGTATCATGCCAGCCTAAGGAGTCTTCGATGATGGAACAAAAGATTCGTCCCATATCTGAATATAAACAATTGCCTTTAGTTAATTTAAAGGTATGCTGACATTTTAATGTGTCGGGTGCGTTATAACGTTCAAGATAATTGGATGGGTTATAAAACAACATGCCCACATTGGCCCCACCCTGCTTATCAATCAAAGTTAGAACCGTGCCCTTTCTCATTAATAAGGACCAGTGTTTAGCCCCTGGAATTTCATCTTCATATAAAACTTTCATTTAATTTTCCTAACTTGTAACACTCATATCCAAAGCCTTACCACTTTCATCCATTGAACTTGAAATACTTTTATAAATTTCCTTATCCGTTTTAGCCACTGGAATATCGTAGGTTATCGTAGCACCATAGGCATTGGCATTATGGGGATCCAATCTTATTTTATCGAACACCCAAAGCCTGGTTCCTAAATAAAAACCTTCTTCCAGATCATGGGTAATC
>JADGAU010000284.1 GCA_015231865.1 Gammaproteobacteria bacterium
CGAACAATTAACATATTAGCCTGAACACGACCTGCCAGATTAGAATCTCTTGCCAGTCCCCGGTAGTCTTTAAAGCCATCGACGGCGGTACCCAGCCCATTATAAGAGATTGCAGCAATGATTATGGTAATAGTGAGTACCAATCCAAAGCCCATTGCCAACATTGTTGATACTTTCATATTGCTAAACATTTTTATTCTCCAGAATTGTTTAGTGCCAATTGTCTACCTGATGATAAAACCAATAAACTATAAACTATAAACTATAAACTATAAACTATAAACAAATATCCACTAAAGAGTCTAAGTTCTAAAAGCGTTCAAAATCTCCAAAATTTTCATCAAAGTCATCATTTTCATCACCGACTGCTTTATCGTTCTGTTGACGACTGTTTTGTCTGCTAGAAGTCTGATTCGAATTACTGCTTCTGTGCTGCTTCATCTGCTTGTTATCGCCAATATTAAAGAAGTCCATCATATCTTCCAGTGACAAGGTCTGTGAGTTCATCTCTTCAGATGTTGATGCCAGTTCTTCTGATAGTGCTGCATTATTTTGTGTCACCGTATCTAATTGCGTCATGGCACCATTAATTTCATTAATGCCGGATGCCTGTTCTTCACTAGCCGCTGTTATTTCCTGTACTAAATCGGCAGTCTTTTGAATACTTGGAACAATTTCATTGAGTAATTTGCCGGCTTTTTCAGAAACCGAGACACTATTCTTGGCCAACTCAGATATTTCTCGGGCAGCCTCTTCACTTCGTCCTGCCAGTTTTCTGACTTCCGCTGCAACAACCGCAAAGCCTTTGCCTTGTTCTCCAGCTCGTGCTGCTTCTATAGCGGCATTTAAAGCTAATAAATTAGTCTGATAGGCGATATCTTCGATAATACCGATTTTTTCTGCAATATTTTTCATGGCTGTAACGGTTTCATTAACCGCCTTACCACCTTCCTGTGCTTGTATAGAGACAGATTCTGACATTTTTTCAGTTTGTTTCGCATTGTCGGCATTTTGATTGACATTGGCACTCATTTGCTCTAGTGCTGAAGAGGTTTCTTCGACACTGGCCGCTTGTTCTGATGCGCCTGATGATAAATCCTGGACACTGGTACTTAACTGGCTTGAACCCTGAGCAATATTACTGGCAGCAATTTTCACTTCGCTGACTATTTCAAATAATTGCTGTCGCATATTCTCCATAGCTGCTGCCAGTTGACCCACTTCATCTTTTTGCTGTAGAGTAATTTTACTGGTGAGCTTACCTCTGCTCATACTTCTAATTGCCGGCAATGTATCAAGTAAAGGTTTGGCTATACTTCTGGCAATCAATAAGCTGATGATAATGGCGACAATACTCATAATTACTGAGGCAATATAAATACCATTTCTCGTTAAAGCACCTTCTTGCATCATTTCCTGTTCGGACATCACATTTTCCTGGACAAAAGTATCCATTTCATGAAAATGTTCACGAACACTTTTTAACTCTTTTTGGGTTGTGGTTGAAAAAATCTCTTCAGCTTTCGCCTTGCCTTTGAGTTCATCTTGAGCCAATTGATATAGGGCCGATAAATTAGCCCGGGCATCTGCTAAAGCTTGAGTTGTTCTGCCTTTATAAATTAGTGTTGCAGTTGGATGATTAGCTTGTGCAAGATATTTATCGATATCATGAGCGGTACCATGAAGTTTTTTATGATGTTGTTCCAGTTCAGACAGCAATTGATTATATTGGTCATTGGATTTTTTCAGATTATTTGCACGTTCACCATAAATAAATTTACCCAGGCCACATTTCGTTGGATCTTTTTGCACTGAAAGTTTATCTTTCTTATTGAGCAGATCTTCAAGTAAATCATTAGACCACTTAACATGATCCAATTCTTTTTGCACGAAAAATGCAGGTAGATTTGGATCAGCGGCTTGATAATGATGAGCAATTTCAACAGCGGATGCATGTAAATTGCTATGATGTTTTTCGATACCTTTTAAGATGGGGGATAGGCCTGGCAATAATTTAACCGCATGTTGAGCACCATCACCATAATACCACTTGCCAAAGGCACACTTTTTAGGATCTGTTTGTACTTTTAAGGCATTTGTATTTTCATCGGTAATAAATTTGCTGACTTCCTGAACCCATTTTAAATGATCTACTTCACGTTGCAGAATATTACCTCTAAGTTTATTGCCATCAATGACTTCATTACCATTTTCTAAAATGCCATTAATACCTTTGATAGACCAGAAATTATTAATAATAAAGACAATGAGTAACAAAAAACTGCCGGCAAGAATTTTCTTTTGCAGGGACAAATTTTTCCAGGACATATTTTTTCCAATTTCTATCGATGAAAACCGTTATGTTTATAGTAGGAAGAATATC
>JADGAU010000285.1 GCA_015231865.1 Gammaproteobacteria bacterium
CTCTCTAAACCAAGACCTACAAGATTGGTTTCAATAGTATCACCAATATTTTCTAATTCACCAACAGCATCCATTAGGCCTAAAAGCTCTTGAGTTTCAGTTTCACTCAGTGATTTTTGACTTATTTTACCTAAATAACTAACAATTTGTTCATAAAGTATATCGACCTCATCATCCATTTTTTCGACCTTTAAAATGGCTTCTTTATTACCCTGAATAATGGCCGGCATAATATCATTGAGCATATTATTAACTTTCTCACCCATATGCAGAATTTCCAGGCGAACACGGTCTAATGCTAAAGATGGGGTGCTTAATAATTCACTATCCAGGTATTTAGAGCGAATATTTAATTCGATTTCATCTTCTATTCTGTCAGGGATAATTTTTTCTATAAATGCCGCTATTTGTGTAGTAAACCAGATAAATATCAGCGTATTGGAAATATTAAATATGGTATGAGCATTGGCGATTTGTCGAGGTGTATCTGCGGCTAATTTATCTATGCCGGATAATTCAGTACTTTGGGGAGAAAACCAAGTTACAAACTCTGCCAGTTGCGGTATAAAGGCAAACCAGACGATGACGCCCATAATATTAAACAATACATGAACGGCAGCAGCCCTGACAGCTTCTCTGGGTTTTCCCAACGATGCTAAAATCGCAGTCACACAGGTACCAATATTGGCACCAAAGGCTAAAGCAATACCCGCAGGCAAAGAGATAAACCCTTGACTAGCCATCACAATAACAATACCGGTTGTTGCCGAAGAAGACTGTACTAATGCGGTAAACGAAGCAGCAACCAGAATACCAATTAAAGGACTTTCCATTGATATCATTAAATCTAAAAATGGCTGGTAGTCTCTTAAAGGCTTCATGGCATCACTCATAATACTCATGCCAAAGAAAATAAGTCCTAAGCCCATTAACATAGCACCATACTTTTTTATTTTATCTTTGTTGGAAATAAAGAACATTCCATAGCCAATGGCAATCATTAATAAAGCGGCTTTAGTTACCTTAAAAGCAACGATTTGGGCGGTAATAGTGGTACCAATATTAGCCCCCATAATGACACCAACAGACTGCGACATGCTCATTAAACCGGCTGAAATAAAGCCAACAACTAATACGGTTGTGACAGAAGAGGATTGTATAATTGCAGTAACAAAGGCACCGGTTGTGGCACCCATAAAGCGGTTTGAAGTCAGTTTTTGCAAGATCGATTTCATACGGTCGCCGGCAACACTCTTTAAAGCATCCGCCATTTGCTCCATACCAAAGAGGAATAAGGCCAGCCCGCCTAAAAGCTTCATAAGCATATAGCCCCATTCCATTTGCTGTTCAGATGTTTCAGCAAAGGCTGGCAATGTTACTATTAAACTAAAAATAAGGATTAGTAAAATCGATAAGTTTTTATTCATAATTCTTTACAAGTCAGTAGGTTAGAAAATCAACAACTTTCGTAACATTATTGTAACATTTTTATTGTAGAAAAAATGCTATTTTTGAAATATTTTTGAAAATTTATCTTGAAAATAGATACTTAAGGATGAAAAAGCAGTCACTAGTCTTAAGTTCTTAGTCGGTAGTCAAAAGGCTAAAGACTGAATTTAACGACTATCTTTTAAGGCCATTTTTTAAAACGTTTTTGACAATAGGCTAATAATTGTGCGTATGTTTTGAAATATAGGTCAAATCCCTCTTCGGCTGGGGAGTCAAACTCGCAATAGTCATTACTATAGTCACGGCAGATATCAGGGCGATGATGGTAAATTCCACACATACCCTCGCTGGAGATGTGTTCACAGGGTGTATTAAACATAATAAACCAGCCGTCAGAATCTTTGTAGAATTCAACATCCCGATGTGATACCTGCCATAACATTTGAGAAAATTCTGATTTTTTTCTGGGCGTGTCTATTTGCTGAGTGACATATTGACAGCAAATGCTTTTTGTACATTGTTCGCACTTGGGTATATCGTCAGAATCTGGCATATTACTCACTTAATTTACAATACCTATAAAAAGGACATCATCATAATGCAAGCTTATCGTTTTGCTCAAGTAAAAACAGCAGATGAATTTAAAACTTTTTTGATTCGAGTCATTTTACACACTTTTGCATTTTGCTTTTGTTATATAGGTATGAAAAGTGAACAAATAGATATCAATATCAGCTTTTTTTACAGTATGAATATCAGTTTTTTTATCCTTACCTGGATTCAATTTGCTGATTTATTCAGAAAACTTGAATCCATTAAGCGACGTTATCTGTTTTTATTGATTGATATTTCTTATACCAGTTTAACAATTGTGATGTTAGGCGGTGATTCAGATATCTTCT
>JADGAU010000286.1 GCA_015231865.1 Gammaproteobacteria bacterium
AACAGAGGAAGCAGAGTCTGCAAATGAAGTTGAAGAGTCAGAAGAAGCAGAGCCTGCAGATGAAGTTGAAGGCTCAGAAGAAGTTGAAGCAACAGAAGAAGCAGAGCCAGCAGATGAAGCTGAAGAGTCAGAAGAAGCAGAGCCTGTAGATGAAGTTGAAGCAACAGAAGAAGCAGAGCCTGCAGATGAAGTTGAAGAGTCAGAACCAACAACCAAATCCGAATCATCAATTGAAAAAAATCAACAAGATGAACAGGAAGTTATTAAAGGATCGGAAGAGGTAGAAATAATTCGTGCGGATGAATCGGAAGTTGAAGTTATTAAACCTAAGGTCTTATAAATTTATTTAGTTGAATAATACATAAAAAAGAATTAATAAAATGAAATTAGCAAATAAACAATTGAACCTGGATCTAAATCAAAGACTTAAAACAGCTCAAAATAAACTGGCAAAGCGTGATTCCGATACAATTGTCGAAGGTAAATTGACCAGAGTTATTGGTTTAACAATGGAAGCAATTGGTTGCAGTGCTGCTATTGGATCAAAATGTTTAATCGAGACAAAAAATGCTGAATTCCATGAAGCAGAAGTTGTTGGTTTTTCTGATGAATCAATTTATTTAATGCCGGTTAATCCTATTAGAGATGTTGTTCCGGGTGCTCGGGTAATTC
The DNA here is from genome assembly GCA_015231865.1 of Gammaproteobacteria bacterium. Taxonomy (GTDB): domain Bacteria; phylum Pseudomonadota; class Gammaproteobacteria; order GRL18; family GRL18; genus JADGAU01. The sequence continues at coordinate 673 of JADGAU010000286.1, forward strand.
CCATGAAATCTTCTAGTAAGGTTGCCGTAGGTATGGGACTTCTAGGGCATGTTCTGGATGGTTCTGGCAATGATCTTGAAGGTAATGAATTAGATAATGTCGAAGACCAAACTTCTTTAGATGGTGAATATATTAATCCATTATTAAGATCCCCAATTGATACCACTTTAGATGTTGGTGTTAGAGCGATTAATTCAATCATTACCGTAGGTCGTGGACAGCGGATGGGTTTGTTTGCAGGAAGTGGTGTTGGTAAGAGTGTGCTACTAGGGATGATGACAAAATATAGTAATGCGGATGTTATCGTTGTCGGGCTTATCGGTGAACGTGGCCGTGAGGTAAATGAATTCATTTATAAAATTCTTGGTAAAGAAGGTATGGCTCGTTCAGTTGTTGTTGCTGTCCCCGCTGATCAGTCTCCCATTATGCGTTTACATGGCGCTCAATTAGCTACAAGTATTGCGGAATATTTTCGTTCACTAGGGTTACATGTTTTACTATTAATGGATTCATTAACTCGATATGCTCAAGCTCAACGTGAGATTGCCCTGGCCATTGGCGAACCACCTGCGACAAAGGGATATCCACCTTCGGTATTTGCAAAACTGCCGGCATTAGTTGAGAGAGCAGGAAATAGTGTCAGTGGAGGAGGTTCAATAACCGCTTTTTATACTGTCTTAACAGAAGGTGATGATCAACAGGATCCGATTGCTGATGCATCTCGTGCTATTCTTGATGGACATGTCGTATTATCTCGTTCTTTAGCAGAAATGGGGCATTATCCTGCTATTGATATAGAGGCGTCGATCAGTCGTGTTATGAATGAAATTGTTGATGATGAACACCAATATTTAGCTTTAAAACTAAAACAACTCTATTCAATTTTTCAACAAAATAAAGACTTGATCAGTGTAGGTGCTTATACCAGAGGCGCAGATAAAAATATTGATGAAGCAATTGCCATGCAACCATTACTAGCAAGATTTCTTCAGCAGTCTTTTAACCATGGCGTCTCTTATGAGCAATCTTTACAAGAACTTGCTCAAGTTATGCAAGCACAGCCAGAGTCTCAAACCTTAATGCCTGCAGGTAATCATTCCGATATGGAAAATAGAAATAATAGTGTACTAAATCCTGCAATGTAATGATTTTGAGAAATTTCAGTGAGTAAAAAGAAGTCACAAAGAATACAAATCATTAAAACGCTTGTTGAGAAGCAAGAAGAAAGTGCAGTAATAGAATTGGGCAAAGCCAATAGTCAACTTGAGTTGATGCAAAATCAACTTGATAAACTCTACCAATACCGAGATGAGTACAGTCAGCAGTTCAACCGTACAGGTACTAATGTCAAAAGTAATACTTTACAAGATTATATCCACTTTATTAATAACCTTAATACAGGTATTAATCATTTATTGGAACAAATCGAACAACAAAAGAAGCGTTGTGAACAAGTCCGTAAAGTTTGGCTCGAGAAACATCAACAGGTAGATATTTATCAAAAAGTTAAAGATAAATTTTTGACAGATGAAATGATCCAGCAAGAAAAACAAGAACAAAAAATTACGGATGAAATTTCACAAGCCTTTTTCTTAAGAAATAAATAATTCAGTTATCCCTTTACAATTTCTATTTTCTCTTTCATTGGGGATAGAGTCAATTGGCTATT
>JADGAU010000287.1 GCA_015231865.1 Gammaproteobacteria bacterium
ATAGTGGTTAAATAAAAATTAAGGACTACTAAAATGAATCATAAATCAGATAATCAAATCAAACATAATGATTTTAGTTATGGTTATAAAAATATCCAGGAAATTGAACAAGATATTTTAGTCTCTAATATCCTTCTTTCCCTGGATGAATTGGTAATTATCTGGGAACAAGGTCAATGTCTATCATTAGAGGATATGAATAATCACCTGGAAAAAATGCTACTCGTTGCCAAAGGTGAGTTAGATTATCAGGCATTTGTTAAGGAAGTGAATCAAGAAGGACGCCATTGTTTATTGCAATAAATATTAATGAGCTACTGACAAGGAATTATAAGATGATACGAACTAGCGAAACCCATCCTTTAAGAATTGATGCGATTTCAAGTGACAAATTTTCCGGCAAAATTGGTTTAACACTTTGTCCCGGAAAGTATCAGTTAGATGGTATAACTGGACAGTGGCATAGAGATTTAAATAGTGACTTATACAAAATAAAACAATGGCCGGCAAAAGTATTAATCAGCCTGATGCAAAAAGAAGAGTTTGCAGAATATAAAGTACCAAATATTGGGATTAAAGCAGAAGAATATGGTATTCAATGGTTTCATTTACCCATATATGACAGAGGCGTTCCTGATGAAGAGTTTGAATTGCGTTGGGAAGAATTGACTAAAAATCTGCAGGAATTATTAATCACTGGCCATAATATTGTTTTTCATTGTTTAGGCGGTTTAGGCCGGACCGGTACTATTGCATCAAAATTATTAATGGATTTTGGTTATAGTGCGGATGAGGCAATTTCTACCGTAAGGCATGTCAGAAGAGGCAGCATAGAAACATTTGAGCAAGAACAGTATTTACATGATTTAATGTATGAAGAAATGGAAGAATTGGATAATTTTTAATGAATGGTATTGGTACTATAGAGAGGTCACAGGGCTGTTTGCTTGGACAACTTGCCGGTGATTCTCTTGGCAGCCTGGTGGAATTTCAGACTCCAGAACAAATACAATACCAATATCCTTATCCTGAAGGCGTCAGATTCTTAGCTGATGGAGGTACATTCAATACGATTGCAGGTCAACCAACGGATGATTCTGAGATGGCCTTATCATTAGCTCGAATGTTAATTGACAAAAAATCTTATTATCCTGAAGATGCAAAAAAATCATATCAATATTGGTTATCTACTATGCCTTTTGATTGCGGTACAACCGTACGTAAAGGATTGAATAATACTCCGGATTGCAATAGCCAGGCTAATGGTGCTTTAATGCGTATTGCTCCTTTGGGAATTTTTGGCGTTAATTATCAATTGCAGCAGGTTGCACACTGGGCTAAACAAGACGCTTCAATTACACATCCGAATATTGTATGCCGGCAAGTTAATGCGCTTTTTACCATGGCTATTGCTTATTCCATAAAAAATGGCGTGGATAACAACACTCTGTACAAAAAAATCACTAGCTGGGCCTATAATATGAAAGCAGAAAAAGTGATTATTGATACCATTCATTTGGCAGAAAGCAGACAGCCATCAGACTATATACATCATCAGGGCTGGGTACTCATTGCTTTTCAAAATGCACTTTATCAACTGCTCCATGCTTCAGGGGTAGAGGAAGGTATAGTGGATAGCATTATGCAAGGTGGTGATACAGATACTAATGCTGCTATCTGCGGCGCATTATTAGGTTCAGTGTATAGTAAAAAGGCAATTCCACAGCAGTGGATAGATAGCTTATTAAACTGCCGACCTGAAGAAGGGCACTCACATATACATCACCCTCGTCCAACGTGTTTCTGGCCGGTAGATGTCATGGAAATTGCTGAAAACTTAATAACTGCATAATACTAACAATCGTAACTTATTCAATATAATTAGCCGGTGGTTCAGTTAATAATTAAATATTTATCAATTAACGACATAAAATGACCTTTAAATATCGTATAATTTTTCATTAGTAAATCATTTTATTTAGTATTAATAAAACGTTAAATTAATTGACTATATCGGTATTCTCATACAGAATCATTTTAATCCAATAAGTTAGTAAAACTAAGCCAGAGAAACTAAGCCAGAGAAACTAAGCCAGAGAATCAAGGAGTACTACTTGTCAAATTCACCGAATAGACCAACAGGATTAACCGTCTACCCATCAAATGATCTGGATATACTGACTCAATTATTAATTGCGGTTTTATCTCAGAGAACACATTCTATTTTGGAGCCGGATACGATTATTGTCGATAATATCGGGATGCAGCACTGGTTACAATTGCAATTGGCTGATAGTAAAAA
>JADGAU010000288.1 GCA_015231865.1 Gammaproteobacteria bacterium
TGTTTTTTTTTTTTTTTTACCTGATATAAAAAATTATCATAATCATACTCATACACAGTTGGAAATTTTAATAACAGGTCATTATCTGGTGTGAAATCATTTACATCAATAAAATCTTCCCCTATCCCAACAGTGAGAATATTTGCATGATTCATAATATCCTGTTGTTCATCGGTAAAATTATCATGAAAATCCTCACACGCTTCTCGATTACATTTAAATATTTTTTTCATTAAATAGTAATAAACTTTTTCGGATTGCTGTTCGCTTTTATTTGACCTGAATGCATTTTGCTCATCGTCACTTAGTCTCAAATAATCACTATTAGCAAATACCAAAGCCTGCCTGGCAATATGCTTTAATTTGTCGCCAAATTCTTTATTATTTTTCATATTTATAATAAACCTAATGCGTTCTGAGACTTTTATTATTCTAAATGCATATATTTGTGTACGTCAAAGTGGCTTAACTTCCCAAGTAAACAGGTGAGTTTTACCTATGTTTATTTTGCTGCTAGGTCTGATTTTATATTTATTCATATGTTCTTTATATTTCTGATAATTCTTTGATGGATATCTGTTTCATGATATTTCATTGAGTTTCACCTTAAAATGTTAAAAAAACTAAATTAATTCTTCAACTATAATGCCACTAAGTTTTTCTTCAAAGGTCGCTATATTTACTGGCATATATGGCCCCGAAACAGGAATATCCTTTGCTATTATTGCCCACTTTGATAAAGCTAATTTAGTTTGCTTATCCCATGCATTGGCACTAATTGACCAATATTGATTGGGAACCAGTCGAATCCTTATAAAACCGGACTTAAGCACTTTATGAATAATAACTTCTCTCGCTTTTCCTTCAATACCAAGTTTTTCATTATGTTGATTGTACAATGAAATAATTTCATCTTTTGATATTAAAAACTTACCTGGATTATGAATTATTTCCATAATATGTGTTGAGTTGCCAATATCCCATACCTCACCTTCTGGGTTAATCCAATAGGCTTTATGAATACCCATTTTTATTTCCTTTAGATTTACTAATAGAATCAGTCGGTATTTCTTTACCACTAACAGATACAACTGCACGGTTTGGCTCAACATGTGATTTGTGTTGTTCAACAACTTCACCGTATCGATTAAAGACAATAGTTTCATCGTAATTTCTAAAATATCGGAATCCTTTTCCAAATACCCATGGATAATGCTTGTTTTTTGCATCCATTCTATCCAGAGTTTGAACTAAATCATCATAATTATTTATTTTATGACTACCTAAATTATGTGGTCCCTTGCTTAAATCCAATTGATGTTTTTGGTATGCTTCAAAAAGCAATTGTTTTTCCTGTTCAATATTACAATTTTTTAAATCAGGTATAGGAAAGTGCCATAATTTTGGAATCATCGCTGCGACAAAAACAGGTGAAGGACGTGAACTACAAATTACCTGAGCGAATGCTTTAAATTTTTGCCGTGTATTTTCTTTTAAGTTTTCTGCCTGCTGTTCATATCTGTCCTTAACAGATTTCTTTGCTGCATTAAACTCATCCACAGGAATATTTAAATTATTGATAATTTTTGTAGAAATATTATTTTTTTCATTCAGATCATTTAAATAGCTATCTATGACTCTAAGGCCTTTAGATATATTTTTATAACCACATAAATGGGCAAGTTTGTTCCTGCTAATTCCATGTTCTTTTAAATAATGAGATACAAGCTTAGTTAATTCACTCATAATGTTCTCCTTTTAAGTTAATTATCAACCTAAAACGAAGAATTACTATCAGAAAGACAGAATGCAACGTTTAGCCAAATTTATTAAACGCCTGCAAGTATTGATAAATCGGCGTTAATGAATTATTAAACTGATAATACGACATATTGAAGTCATATACTGTCGTATAGTTCATATTTATTACTTTTATTGTTTTTTATTTCGAAAAATAAATATATAAATACATATACAATATAAGGGAAGTTCATAATGAATTGCTGTTTTATAGAACTTTTGTAAATCAGGAAAAAAGTATTAAATATCTAGTATGGGACGATAGCGAAAGTTGCAAAACTTTATGAATATTTAAATAAAAAAAAGACCATTACACTTTTACATGTTATGGTCTTTTTGTAAGTTATTGCCCGCGTCTTTTCTAACTGGATCATCAATTTTAATTTCTATCCACTCTGTAAAATAAGTCGCGAAACGGTAACTGTCCTTTTTTATTTACCAGCTCTAATCAAACCAGCCAAGCCTTTCTCTTCAAGTTTATCTTCAAGATAATCA
>JADGAU010000289.1 GCA_015231865.1 Gammaproteobacteria bacterium
AAATGTTCTTCTTGTTTATTTATTCTCTTTTCTATTTCAGTTTTTGATAGATATTTTTCAATTCCTGCACAGTTACTGATAAAAGAAAGTTGCATTAAATGAGGAATAGAGTCTTTTAATGAGCAAAAATATTCATAAGAAATTGGACCGCCATTAACATCTTGTGAATAAACTCTTACCATCAATGAGTCTTTGCTAAAACAAAATTGTTCAGGATTTCTTTCAAGAATTGTTGCGGGGTAACCTACACCACAATATGCCATATCGGGCATTTCCCACCAATCAATATTTTTTATGTTGTGATAAACATCTGTAATAGTATTAACTCTCTCAAATTCTGTGAACAGTTTGATGTAATCGTATAACTGAATCTGTTTTAACTTAACTAAATTGTTTTTATTTTCAGTAACACTGCAAAATACTTCATTCCAAGTTTCTGAGTCTTTATTGTTGAAAAGGAAGTCGTATAAACTCAATTTAGTCACCATTTAGTATTTACAATAAAAGCCATTGATGCTGGCTCTAACTATCCAAAATCAAGTGGTGTCCGAGGAGCTAGCTTGTTTATCCCTGCGACGTCGCTTATGCTACATAAACGTATTTCTTCAGAATCATTAACATCAAAAGCTCCTGCCGGAATGTTACAATCAATATCTGGAAATTCATTATTTGTTTCCTGCTGACATAAAACTGCCAGTTCAGAAATAGCGGTGTCATCCAATTCAATAGATTCTAGCAGTCTCTTAGCTGCAACTTGTAGCCATTTTGGCCTTTGTGATAACCATTCAGTTGTTGATGAAGCCATTCGCTTAATCTCCTATTAAATGCCAATTACTTCAAAACCATTATCAAACATCTAATAATGTTCCCGTATATACCCATAAGCCTTATCAAATAATTCCTGTTCTTTATGAAGTTTATATTTGAATAGAGTCTGCCGTAACACTTTCTGTATGTCTTTTTGACCTGTATGTGTATTCTGCCAGCCATCAAAGCGGGTTACTTTTACAATTTTATCGATATCCTCAACCACATTGGCAATAATTTGAGGGGTGGTATCATTTTTAATTTCGAGGAAGATTTCAGTTAATGCCTGTTTATCATCAGGTATAACAGGTTCATCAATTTTATTATCAAGACGGACCATATCGCGCGCAGCATCAAGAAGTTCTTTTAACCAGTCCAGGCTGCTCAATACGCCGGACTCATATTTTTCTTTCAGCCGTTCAAGCCGTTTACCCAGTTCTTCAAAGCTAGGATCGCCTTGTTCTTTAATTTTTCCAATTAAGGATATATGAAGTTTTTTAGCCTTCTTATTCCTTTCTTCTTCAGTCAATTCAAAAACAGATTCAGCATCCATGACAAATTCATCAATATCATCTCTAATTCGATCAATGTCGGTATGCTCATGAATCAGCTTTATAGTTTCTGGTCCAAGTGATTCCCATAATAATGAACCTAAACCACCAACCGGTTTAATGGATTCATACACTTGTGCCAGCCAACGGAAATCTTTTCGATAGTCATTGAGATATGGATCTGGCGTAATTGTTTCCCAAAAACGTTTTAATACATTAAATTGAGCAGCATAGGCATCTTTTTTCTCATTACCCATCAAACAATCTTGTGCAGCAATAAGTCCTTCGTATCCTTCCACAGTGCGATCAACATCTGGGAAATAGGCTAAACATTTATTCATTGCTTCAGGAAATAGTTCTTTAAAGGCTTCAACACTTTCTACAACACCTTCAATTTCTTTAGGGTCATAATCCAGTGCTTTGGCAACGTTCTCAAATACACCGAGATAATCAATAATCAGTCCATGTTTTTTTGTATCACTGTAAAGACGGTTTGTACGGCACATGGCTTGTAGTAAGGTATGATCCCTAAGTGGTTTATCCAGATACATACAATAGCAAATGGGGGCATCAAAACCGGTGAGCAATTTAGCAGTAACAACAATGATTTTTAATGGATTTGAAGCATCGCGATAACGGTCAAGTAATTGCTCTTGTACTTCAGGACTGGAATCAATTCCTTGCCAGCGCTGAAAATCTTCTTTTTCAACAGGTAGTTCTTGTTTCTGCCACTTGAGCCAATCAGGAGCTATTTTCTTAGGTTTACCATTTTCATCTGTTTCTTCATCAAGATTACCCTGTGAAATATTCATTACCACTTCTACAGCATCCTTACCAAGGCGTTCACATAGTAGGTAATACATTTGAACCACGGCATCCCGATCATAAACAACAACCATGCCTTTAAA
>JADGAU010000028.1 GCA_015231865.1 Gammaproteobacteria bacterium
TATTTTAGTTAATTTAAAAAATATTTTTATTACTGATGAATATCGAACTGATTAGAACTTTTCTGGAAGTCAATCGAACACGCCATTTTGGCTAGGCTGCCGAATCGCTCTATCTAACCCAGGCTGCTGTGCTTATTGCCTTTGGCAATGATCCGATCCTATTTGCGTAAAAATAAATTGTTTTGCATTAATGATGCGCCTGTCTTTAAGCGTAATCCGTATGCAGTTTACTCGGTACGCAGTGACAGGACAGCAGTAACATCCCGTCGTTGAAAACCTGTTAAATAGAAATTTTACAGTAAAAGAAATGGATACGGTTTACGCATCTGACATTACCTATATTTGGACTCAGGAAGGCAGGCTATATCTGGCAGTTGTCCTGTCCCGCCATTCAGGTAATAATTGGAGTTTCCTGCCTGTCGGGATGAACCGTGGATATGTGGATAAGACTCTTAACTGGGATGTCAAAAAAACTTGACCACTTCAAGATAATTTTTGCATCCTAAGTTATACCTGTCTATTGTTTCAATTCATCTAAATGTGGCTTAAAATAGACAACCTTAAGACATGTGACTTGTTTAGTAATGACTTGTTTAGTAGTGGAATGTTAAGTTGTGAAATGTTTTATTGTAAAAATATCTTTAAATTTTCAGGTATAATAAATGAAAGAAAAAGTTAATCATAATGAAATTAATAAAGCTTGGATCAAAGATTTAGTTCAAAATAAATCATTTCAAGCAATCTTTCTATGGTCTGTTATTCTCATGATCAGTTTATCGATATTGTATTCGGCTTCACAAAGTAATCACTTACAGAAAATTAATCACTCCAATATTAATGCCACATCAGTTGCATTACAGCCCAATAATTCAACAGATTTTCCAATACAGGCTTTGACTCGATCAGAAATAGTTGCATTAACTTATATGCGTGAAGAAGAAAAACTTGCTAAGGATGTTTATGAGTATCTTCATAATCATTGGAATTTGGCAATTTTTGCCCGTATTGCCCGATCAGAAACTCGTCATACTGAAAGAATGAGAGAATTATTAGTCAAATATAATCAAGTTGACCCAGCGTTAAACTCAGCCCCAGGAGTTTTCATAAACCCAAAACTTGCAGGCTTATATCAGAAATTAATCACTCAGGGTAAAGTCTCTACCTTAGAAGCTTTAAAAGTTGGTGCATTGATAGAAGAAGTTGATATTAATGATTTAGATAGAGCCCTTACTGAAACTAATAAAGTTGATATTATCAATGCCTATAAAAATTTAAGATCAGGTTCATACCATCATTTAGGTTCCTTTGTTCATGGTATAGAACTATTAGGTGAAACTTATACTGCTCAACTTTTGAATCAAAACCGTGTTAATTTAATTATACATACTTCCTTTATAGATTCTGCTATTTTAAATCCATAATTAGGATCTTTGCGTTATATATTTCAAATTCGGATTCAGATTAGAATGACTGAGAAAATAGGTCATTGAAATTTTTCAATTTACAGCAATGATCCAAATGCTTTGATTGGATTGCCATTGATAAAATTAACTAGAAACTGCTGGCTATCGTTGTCACATTCAAAATGAATTTGCAGCGGGTGGTGACGTTGATATTGCTCCAATTGATACCTGGCCTGAGGTCTGGCTAGATGATGAAAATCAGTTTGATGAAGCTAAAGACTATATTGAACGAAATATTTTAAATACCATAAATGATGATGACTGGTTTTGCCGACATTTACAAAAAAACTCCTTAATAAGATAGAAACAATGCATTCATTACCGACAGTTGTACAAATAGCTAATCCAATAATAGTGAAGCAATCCCCTTTTTTTTCAATTTTACCAGAGTCTTTGATTCAGGAGTTTGCACAACATTTTCATTTGGAAATATGGAATAAAGGGGATTATATAAATCCGAATAAACTGATGACAGAATTTTATTTTTTACAGGATGGTCAGTTAGAAATAAAACGAACAAACCCTGACACGGGAAGAGAAGTAACTTTGGATATGCTTGAAAAAGGTGACAGTTTTGATGTTATGACCTTACTGGATGGAAAGCCTCATGATGTTATTCTCTCTCCGATTACAAGGCTGCAACTGGTTTCCATACCGATGGAAATGATGAGAAGGTGGATTTGGACCTATCCGGAATTAAACCAGAAGTTCTTGCCTTATCTTGCCAAAAAAATGCGTCAACAGGAAGAACGAACAAGCAGTTTTGTTTTACATGATATGACGACACGATTAAGTCGTTTAATTCTGAAACATATTCATAAAATACAAACTTATGCTGGCAATAAAGAGGATGAGCAGAAAAATCATTTAATGAATGGATATTCAGATGATCTTTTGGCACGTATGGTGGGTTCTGTAAGACAGGTGGTAAATAAGCAATTACAATTTTGGCATTCACAAGGTATTATCAATAAAAAACGTAACCAGATCATTATCAATGATCTGGATACATTATATAAAGAAGCCAAGATATTACAGTCTGAAATAGAACAAAATAACGAATAATTTATATAGCATAAGTTTAGATTAAACGTATTTAGTTGCTGTTACCTCGAGCCTGTAAATTAGCAAGCTGTCGGCGTAATTGTTTGATCTCATCTAATAATTCCAGTGCCAAAGCCGCACCAGCAAGATTGACTTCTAAGTCTCTCTGTAAACGTAATGCTGTTTTGATTCGAATTAAACTGCTTGCAGGGAATTGCCAAAGGGAATAACTAACTGAAGAATTAATGGGCTCAATCATACCTCGCTCAACCATCGTGATAATACTTTCTGCAGGTAAGCAACAGTAACGACAAATTTTAACCAAAGAAAGGTACTCATGGTCTTCAACAATAATTCCTGTGCTACATTTTATTATTTTGTCAGACATTATTTTTTTCACCAAGCTAGTTGTCTTCGTGGATTAAACTGATTATTTGTTTCCTGTAATTGCTGATACAGGTTTTTTTCTTCATCGCTCAATTTCTCAGGCAAAATAATCTTAAAAATAACATAAAAGCTACCTGGCTGTTTAGCCGGGATACCACGTTGTTTTAGCCGTACCGTTTTACCGCTGGAAATCGCTTCAGGAATTTTTAATTCAATCGTACCCGTAGGTGTTGGTATATTGATTTTAGCACCAAGTGCCGCTTCCCAGGGGCTAATTGGAACTTCAATTGATACATCAGCAGCATTTATTGTATAAACTGAATGTGGATTAAATTCAATTTCTAAATATAAATCACCCGATTGTGCACCATTAATTCCAGGTAATCCCTGACCTTTTAAACGAATATTTTGACCTGCGATGACACCTTTAGGAATTTTGACATTTAAATTACGAGGTTTTAGCTGAGGCTGACCATCTGCTCCCATGACTGTCGTATTTAATGTTAATACTCGATTGGCGCCTTGATAGCTATCTTCAAGATCGATAAAAATTTTAGCATGACTGTCATCACCTCGCATCTGAAATTGGTTTGCACCGGATGTGTGATATTGAAAACCTGTTCCAGACTGTCCAAATAGGGTTTCAAAAAAATCACTGAACTTCTGGTTACTCGCATGTCCACCGGTAAAACTATCTCCATGAAAAACAAAGTCTGTATCCCAGTCAGGTGGTGGCTGAAAATTTGATTGTCCTGCTTTCCAGTTGTTTCCGAGCCGATCATAGGCATTGCGTTTTTCGGGATCTTTTAAAACTTCATAGGCTTCACCAAGATCCTTAAAGCGTGCTTCTGCATCACTTTCCTGACTCACATCAGGATGATATTTTCGGGCTAGTTTACGATAGGCGCGTTTAATGTCCTGTTGAGAGGCATCTTTATCAACGCCGATGATTTGATAATAATCTTTATATTCCATATAAACTCACTTATCGCCACAATCACTAAATATCATTGAGACCTGACACCTATATTCTCGTATAAGCAATCTTGTATAAGAAATATTGGTATCAGGACTTTTATAGTAAAGTAAATATTATTTAATATTTACTTTTATTTCTTTAGGTTTCGCCTCTTCTGATTTTGGAATCGTCAAATTGAGAATACCATTATTGTATTCCGCTTCAACCTCTTCTACTTTAATGGATTGAGGTAAAGTGAAGCTTCTGACAAAGGAGCCATAGGAGCATTCAACCCTGTGCTGCTTTTTATCTTCCGTTTCAGTTTTCTTTTCACCTTTAATGGTTAATACACCTTTATCAATATTGATACTGACATTCTCTTTGTCTACGCCGGGTAGTTCTGCCTTGATATTGAAAGCTTCTTCTGTTTCTGAAATATCAACAACAGGCATCCAGTCACCAGTTTCGAAATGACGGTCATCTCCAGTCGCTAAAGCTCTTCTCGATGAACGATTATATCGATCAATTAAATTTTCCATTTCAACTAATGGATCCCAGATTGATAAACTCATTTTAATTCTCCTTATTACAATTTATATTAACTTAGTAGCATTAGCTATTTAAGTTGGAGATAGCATAAACCTTTTTGGAAAAATAATATGTCACTTAGATGACAGTAAATATTAAAATTTAAGAGTTGATAGTGCTTTTATTTAGTTGAATGTTCATAGGTTCTGTCATTAGAACTGAATGACAGAAAAGGATATATTTTACTTACTTAGAAGTGGCCACAGAGTGTTGGGATGATAGAATCGACATTCATAATTATAGGGGGTTACGAAAAAAATTATAACAATAAGTTAAATCAATATTAAAGCTAACATATTAGCATTAATATCTTGTAATATGCATTATAAAAAATCATAGAAAATTTTGTTATGGCATTATCCGATTTCACAACTCCCGAGCAAGAAGCAGCACTAAATCATTCTATTAAGGATGGTTCGGCCTATTCGATAATGACTGGCGCCGGAGAAAGCTACCTGTCTGCTTATGCAATCCATCTTCGTTTTTCTGAGCCGCAATTGGCCATTCTGGCTTCTTTACCACCATTGTTAGGCGCCCTGTCACAAATATTTTCTGTTTGGCTGTATCAGCGCTGGTCTATAGCCAGACGAAAAATTATATTATTTGGAGCTATCGGGCAGGCCTTGATTTGGCTGCCAATTATGCTAATACCTTTGTTATTAGAAGGGGATTTATCGACTGCTCTAATTATCTGTGTGGTGGCTTATTATTTGTTTGGACATATTATTTCTCCACATTGGCCTGCGATGATGAAACCTCTGGTTCCTGAAAAAATACGTGGTCAGTTTTTCTCTCGTCGAACCAGGCTCACAACTCTGGCAAGTTTTAGTGCACTGGTGATTGCTGGTGCTGTTTTGGAATGGGCAGAATTAAGTGATGCTGCGTTAACTGGGTTTTTATTGTTATTTACTTTAGCAGGAGTAGCCCGATTAATATCCAGTTATTATTTAAGCCGTCTGCCTGATAAATGTGCACAACACCAACAATCTGGCAACACCATTAATTTTATTGTACCACTTTGGAAAATAGAAACCTGGAAATCACCTTTTGGTTCGTTTATTGCCTGTTATGGGGGGATTAGTTTTGCAACTGCCATTGCGGCCCCTTTTTTTGCCATCTATTTACTACGTGATCTTCAGTTTGGATATATTGAATTTATGGCTATTACGGCCAGTTCAGTATTTATGCAATTTCTAACCTTAAATGGCTGGGGCAGAGTATCTGATGCTTTTGGCAACCGTCTGATCTTAATGATAACAGGTTGGATGATTCCGCTGACACCGCTACTTTGGATTTTTTCAGAAAACTTTTTTTATTTGCTGATGGTACAAGCTTTTGCTGGCTTAGCCTGGGGTGGTTTTTCTCTCAGTGCCACCAGTTTTATTTATGATCTTACTTCAGATAAAGATTTGTCTGCTTCGGTAGCCAGTATGAATCTGTTTAATGCTTTTACCACATTTTTTGGTGCCCAACTTGGGGCATTAATCATATTATTTGTACCGGGATGGGAAACTAGTGACTTTTTTATATCATTGGAATACCCATTGTGGACTTTATTTATTTTATCTTTCCTATTACGTTTATTGGCAGCAATTTGGTTATTACCTATTTTGCGGGAAGTACGAAAAGTTCGTTCAGCCTCGCCACAAAGAGTGTTACTGAGATTTAGCCGGTTTTCTGCATTTACAGGCATTGTTTTTGATATAGCAGGTTTTATAAAGAGAAGCAAAGCAGATTAATAAGTATAGTGTTAGACAATTTAGTAGCCAGGAAGTAAAATTTAGTCCAGAAGTCTGTATTGTTTCTTTTTAAAAACTTTATTTTAAGTCGTTATGAAAGAAATCACCAACTCTATAACAAAGGCCAGAGAATCTTATATGAATTATACACGAATCATTTTAACCCTTCTTATCCTAACTTCTCATCTGAAGTTAATGGCTGATGAGTTGGAACTGGAAACAGGATGGTTGAAGCCAGAACTGGGGAATAAAGGTAATGTTATGGGGGCTTCTGTGACTAGTGTGCAAGATGACGCCAAAAAACTTACAATAAAAATTCCAAAAAATCAAAATCCCGGTATTGAAGAGATAAAAGAAGTCATCATGATAGGAGAAAAAACAGATACAGTAAAATCACCCACTATCCGGAAAATTAAGTATGAATTTACCAAGGATTATGACAACGATAATTATGGTTTAAAGATTTATTTGGACAAGCGTCAAAAAATGCCATTTCGTTTGTATCTTAAGGGACAGGAAGTTGACAACTAAGTAAAATATCTTTGTGTTAACGCAACTTATTATTCCACACTTCAAATTGTTTACCTGGCTTTTATGAATCACTGGCATAGATAAATTTAGCATGGAACATTGGACCGAATACAGCAGATTATTTACGGCACTTATAGTTATTATTGACCCGTTTATGGTTGTACCGATTTTATTATCATTGACTCCAAACTATTCAACTGTTCAGCGAAATAAAGTTGTTCGTATTGCCACAATAACGGTTGCCATTGTGTTACTAATTTCTGCCTTTATTGGAGAAACGCTATTACATTGGATGGGAACGAGTCTTGGCTCTTTTCGTGTCGGTGGTGGGATTGTTTTATTTTTAATGTCTCTTTCTATGCTGAAAGCCGAGGTTGGCAATGTTCGTGCTACAGAACAGGAAACTAATAATATTGATAATTATTCTTCAGTTGCTATTGTTCCTTTAGCTATACCACTATTAGCAGGTCCTGGTGCGATTAGTACGGTTATTATAGGTATGCATCGTTCTCAGGAAAACTACCACTGGCTTGGTGTGGTTATGGTGATAATATTAGCCTGTTTATCCCTTTTTTTGGTACTACGATCTGCTCAAGTCATTGCTAACCGCTTGGGAAATACCGGACTCAATATATTAAACAGAGTTTTTGGTCTGATTTTGGCGGCTATTGCAGTTGAAGTGATTGCAAATGGTTTGCGTCAGTTGTTTCCTGTACTCTCAGCTAGTTAATTGAACCTGGCTCATATTTAAAACAGTGCAATTGCGGCATGAAAAAAATCATGCAGCCATGATTGAGGCCGACCAAAAATGATTAACTGACCTCTGAGTAAATTAATTTGCTGTGGGTGATAATCTATTCTCTCTTATATTTAATATACAAGGGGGGATAATGGCTAAGGAGCAGTCTGTTTATTTTTTCACTTATTCCTTGAGTTGATAATAAAAATTCTTATTGATGGCAACTGGATAGAAGCAGGAATAGGGCAAGCTCTTCTAATGAAATCTACAAATAAAGGTTTATAAAATGACATACGATGAATTGATAACCCTGTTCAGCCAATTCGGTCTGACACTTTTAGTGGGTTTTTTAATTGGCCTTGAACGTGAAATGGGCAATAAAGGCCAGGCAATATTGGGACTTAGAGATTTCATTCTGATAGCCCTAAGTGGAGCACTATCAGCTTTTTTCGCCATTCAGTATCAATCGAACTGGATCATCGGTTTATCTTTTACCGGCATTTTAGTCATTCTAGTTTCCAGTTATTGGGCAGATCGTCAACATAGTTCAGGTATTACCACAGAGCTGGCAGCACTGATCACTTTTTTTCTAGGGTGTCTGATTATATTTGGCAATAACTTGTTAGCAATTGTTCTGGCTATTGTGACACTGGGAATCCTATTTCCAAAGACCTTTTTAAAACAGCTTTCCGGAAAAATAAATGCCACGGAACTGGGAGCGGTACTGTTATTTTTAACCATTACCTTTATCGTACTTCCAGTCCTTCCTAACCAGCCTCTGAATAATTTTATTACATTTAAAGCCGGTTCTATTATTCATATTGATCAAAGAGATAAAACAATTGTCATCAAGGCAGAGCACGATGAACTTCATTCAGGGCAATACCTCGAGGTGATTGATAAAAACTGGATGGAACTGGGGCGACTGAAAATTATTGAGCCTGGCAAAGAACAACTAAAAGCCCGTTTTGAGGGAGACTATTTTGACAGATTATATGAAGGTCAGGCAGTGCGAAGCCGCCTTAATCTTGAGCCATTATATGTATCATTGGCAGCCATTAACCCCTACAGGATATGGTTAATTGTTGTGTTGGTATCGTTTGTTAGCTTTCTTGGTTATATTCTCATAAAAACTATTGGTAGCGGTGCAGGTGTTGCCTTAACTGGTTTAGTAGGGGGCTTAGTTTCCAGTACCGTAACCACCATAAGCTTTGCACGCAGAAGTCTGGAATCTTCTGCCGCCATCCCCTTGTTTACGGCTGCAGTGATACTCGCCTCTGCAATTATGTTCCCACGTCTGATTATTGAAATCGGCATATTTAATCAGGAATTAATGAAAAGTATTGCTGTACCACTGATTGCGATGGGGGTAACTGGTTTACTGCTTGCCGTTTTGTCTTTTCGATACAATAAGGCTACTGAAGGAGATGCTATTGCTAGTATCAGCTTTAATAACCCTTTTAGTTTGAAATCAGCACTGACATTTGCGCTGCTGTTTACCCTGATACTTGCCATAACCCGGCTGGCTACAACCTATCTAGGCAGTGCCTGGTTACCTGTGGTTGCCATTGTTAGCGGCTTGACCGATGCTGATGCTATCGCCTTTTCTATAAGCAGTTTACAGCGCAATGGATTAATTTCTCTGGAATGGGCTAGTTTTAATCTGGTGCTCGGGGCATTATCCAATACTTTCATGAAACTATTTCTGGTTTTGGGCCTTGGTCACCGGATGCTTTTCCATCGCCTGTTGTGGAATTTCGCCATTATCGGTACGGTGGGTATAATAACCATGCTATTTTACTATGATCTGAGTGCTTTAAAATTATCTAGTAGCTAAAGCCTGTAGGTTATAATTTACAGGGCGGATATAATATTGGCGCCGTCGGTGTTAGTGAAGAAACAGGTGAAGAAAAAAGAGGCTGCCTGTGCAAAAGCAGCCTTGGAAGAATCAGGCGAACGTATTGAGTTTGCTGAAGAGTAAAAAAATTGATAACTTATTCACTTTAAAGGAGATAGATTATGCTTAGTCGTCGCCAATTCCTACAACTTAGTAGCACAATGTTGAGCAGCACAATGCTAGCTCTGTCGACTGGAAAGGTATTTGCTAAGTCTTCTTTAGATTATAAGTCGATAACAACTCTTCCTTTAATAAAGCGTCAAATACCTGGTACAGGTGAATTGTTACCCGTTATTGGCATGGGAACTTCCCGCACCTTTGATACCAATGCGAGTCCTGAAAGTCTTGCCCAGCTGGTATCTGTCATTAGGGCTTTCTTTGCAGGTGAGGGTATGGTGATTGATTCTTCACCGATGTATGGCAATGCAGAGTCCCGAGTTGGTGATGTTTTAAGAAACATGAAAAGTCATCCAAAAGTTTTTGCTGCCACTAAAGTATGGACAAGGGGTAAAGAGCAGGGGATAGCAGAAATGGAACAATCAGCCTTGCGCATGAATGTTAAACATTTTGATTTGATTGCTGTGCATAACCTGGTCGATTGGAAAACTCAGCTTAATACTTTGAAGGAATGGAAAAAGGAAGGAAAAGTTCGCTATATAGGGATTACTACATCACATGGTCGTGATCATAATGAATTTCTCGATATTATGCGAAAAGAGCCTATCGATTTTATTCAATTCAGTTATAACATCGACAACCTCGATGCAGAGAAAAAAATCCTGCCTTTGGCACAGGATCGGGGGATAGCGACTATGATTAATAGACCTTATCAACGTGGTTCATTATTTAGAAGAAGCAAGGGTAAAGAACTCCCATCTTTTGCCAAAGAGATTGATTGCAACAGTTGGGGACAGTTTTATTTAAAGTTCATTTTAGGACATCCAGCAGTCACCACTATCATTCCAGCAACATCGAAGGCTCATCATATGGTTGACAATATGGGGGCCAACTTCGGACGTGTACCTGACCAGCAACAACGAGTGGAGATGCTACGTATTTTTAATCGGCTGTAACTGGCGATGAAATCAATCCCAACCGTTCTTTTAGCCAGACTATTGCATTATACAAGCAATATAAAGCCGAATGAGATCCGCTCAACCTTATCGTCATTTATGCTGGCTTTTATACTCATGGCAGCTTATTACATTCTACGTCCAGTGAGAGATGCCATGGCAAGCGACTGGTCTGATGTGGAAGTAAGCTGGTTGTGGACATTTACTTTTGTCTTTAGTGCAGTCGCTGTCGCAATCTATGGTCAACTGATTAGCCGTATTCGTTTCCAGCGCCTGGTACCTTCAGTTTATGCTTTTTTCTCCATCAGTTTTGTCTTGTTTTATTTCATCAGCCTGGAATCTATCACTCGTCTCGAATTAATTGACTTAACTCTTATCGACAAGGCATTTTATGTCTGGATTAGTCTCTTTAGTCTTTTTCATATTTCCGTATTCTGGAGTCTAATGTCCAATATTTTTTCTCGCTCTCAAGCAATACGGCTATTTAGTTTTATTGGCGCTGGAGCCAGTGTCGGTGCAATTGTGGGACCTGGTATTCCTGTGTTTCTGGCCGGCGATATCGGCACACATAACTTGTTACTGGTAGCTAGTGCATTACTAGTTATGACCATCCCCCTAAGCAGCTGGTTACAACAGATAAAACCGCTTGGCTCTGATAATACTTCCAAGCTTATCAAAGAAAAAGAGGGGGAGTTTATTGGAGGAAATCCTTTCTCTGGATTTTCAGAATTTTTTAAAAGCCCTTATCTTCTGGCCATTGGCTTATTCATTCTTCTCTACACATCGATAAGTTCTTTCGTGTACTTTGAACTAAAAAATTTACTCGCGGAATATGACCGTGATACGCGTTCACAAATCTGGGCAGGTATGGATCTGGTGGTTAACACATTAACTATTGCTATAGCCGCCTTTGCAACTGGACGTATAGCAAAACGATTTGGGTTATCCTTTACTCTTGCATCTGTCCCGCTACTAATTGGTGCCGGGCTGTTACTATTGGCCTTTGCTCCACTGGTGGGTATTGTTATTGCTATTCAAATAATACGCAGGGCGGGTAATTATGCCATTACCCGCCCCGCTCGTGAAATGCTCTTTACAGCCGTCAATAGAGATACTCGATTTAAGGTTAAACCGGTTATTGATATCGTTATCTATCGTGGTGGCGATATGTTAAATGCATGGGCATTTACCGCTCTGACTCAAGGGCTAGGGCTTGGCTTAGGGATGGTTGCAGTAATTGGTGCCGGCATTGCTATACTATGGGCGAGTATTGGAATCTATTTAGGGAAAATTTTTCAGGATAATAATGCGTAAATTTTAATGTGTTTTTTCTGCTCTGGATTCATTTTTATATTTTAGACGTATATTAGGCGGCATTTAACCTGATTTGAACAGGATCAGGAAATAATCTTAAAAATAGTTTCCCAGTTCTTCACAATAGTTTCCCAGTAAAAATGAACTGCATATATGGACATTAATATGGGAGTAGGTGCAAGGGTTAAACCAAGTACAAAGTTGACTGTGTGATCCGATGTTGCTTTTAACCACTTGTCTAATAGAAACATATAGATAATAAGATGAGCACAAAAAGGATAGTACGACTTTATCTTTTTATTTTTGGACAAAGTGGAGTCCTTATCGTTGTTCTTGTCCTCGTCCTTGATAACAAAAAACTTCATAAAGTCCTTTTGTTTAGTTAACTTCACATAAAGGTAGATGGTTAATTCAATAATCGCAAGAATAAGAAGTGAATATATCAATCCTGTTCCACCATGAGAAACAGCATAAGGGACAAAATAGTATAGGAAGACAAAGGGTAGTATTAAAGCTATAGCTGGTACAATAATAAATGCAAAAGCGACGGGAATTACACTCTCTTTCATATTAATACTGCCCCATGAAATTATTTTTAGTGTTGTAAAGTTACTCGATATATACTGCTGATACTTGGAAATGCAGCAAGGCTTTTTTTATTTTTGGTGATTGAGCATAGACAAACTATGTGATTGAGCCAAAAATAAAAAGTAACGCAGCCTGCATTTTCAAAGATTAGCAGTATAGTGATGGTATTTAATTTTCAAGCTTATCTTCTCACCATCGATTATAGCACTATAATCCACAGTCCCTGATAATATTCTCAACTATGAAATAACTTAAAATTAAAAATTAATCAATGTTCTTAATATCGTGATTTTTTGTTCTAATTCTATATTTTTATCAAACAGGCGCTGACTTTTTTCTTCAGTTTGTAGAACTAAATTAATCAAACTTTGCTCCTGATTTTCACTTAAGCCCAGAGAAACAAATGAATCTTCCATATTCTGTATCAGTTCAGACATATTATTCATATTTTCAAGTTGGATTCTATTTTGTTCTTTTTCAATAAATTCTAAAACACTTTCAATAGTATGAATCAATCCCTTAGATTCATTATTTTTTAGTTGTTCTTTTTCCATTATTATTTTATTTTTTTGTTTAGAATTAACTAATTTAATGAAAGGAATAGTGCCTTCAATCACAGAAAGAAAATAATCTTTTAAACGTTCATATAAATCAATATTATCCGTAGGCATTTTTATCACTAATAAAGAAATAAAATCCTTTTTTAAAAAAATTCCCTTTTCAAAATCAAAGATTGTTCCTTTTGTTTGCATTTTTTCTAATATTGTTTTTTCTAAGGGTTTTACCATTCCTTTAGTAGAAGCATAATGAAATTTTTTTTTTCCTGATTCAATTCTGACAATAGCGGTTAGATTAAAATATTGTACAAAAGAAATTAATTTTTCAGCAATTTCATTATGAGTCTGCAATAAGGGTAATGACTTTAAGTAATCTATCACTGCACCGATTTCACTCAATGCCATCAATGCCGTCATTGCTGTGGAACGAGATGATTCTAGTTCTTTTTTTTGTAATAAATTGTTCTCAATATTATCTAATACTAAATGAACTTTAGCTTTAAGAGTATCCACATTTATCGGTTTTGGTATATAGTCGTAGGCCCCAACTTCAAAACCTTTAATTTGTTCCTCTGTCGAAGTTAAGGCAGAAACAAAGATAATAGGAATATCGACAGTTTTAGGATCGCTTTTTAAAATATCACAGAGTTCATAACCATTCATTTCTGGCATCATAATATCTAGTAAAATTAAATCTGGTTTACTTTGGTCAATGATTTTTAAAGCATTATTTCCACTATTGGCGGACTGAAAAATGTAATGTTCAGAGAAAACCTGTTCAAGAAGTATAATATTCGCAGGTGTATCATCAATGGCTAATATTGATTTTTGAATTTTGTTTTTTGGTGACGACATAAAACATACATTCCTATATTAATAACTCTTTATGGTTGGTAAACAGCAATTATTTCTTCTACTTAATTTGTCATTAATTAAAGTAGATTCTTATAATAGATCCAAAACCTGGATAATAAGGCTCAATTCTACATTTATCGAAACTTAGGTAAGCAGACAATACTATAACCTATCATCAACGGTCAGATCTTCTCCTCAGTGTAATTATAAAATTACCAGCATTTATATTAGCATATGCAAATATTAAGTTAAATATATATAATAAATACCAATTATTCTTATTAACTAACTCAAACACTCTATCAGTAAGTTGAATTAGCAAATGAAAATTCTAATTGCTGATG
Source organism: Gammaproteobacteria bacterium (assembly GCA_015231865.1). Taxonomy (GTDB): domain Bacteria; phylum Pseudomonadota; class Gammaproteobacteria; order GRL18; family GRL18; genus JADGAU01. Next base: position 14,078 of record JADGAU010000028.1, read on the forward strand.
ACTCTAAGAGCATTCGTGATTTTTAAAACAGAGACTAAAATGTTGACGACAGATATTACTGAGCAAAAGTATCATATTGATTGGTTAGGTTTTTGCGGTTTTACCGGCATAGCTTTTATCGGCTGCTGCTGTCATTGATATTCATAAAAAACAGCTTAAATATTTATTTTTTATGGTTTCGCTATATACTTTTTATATCAAACACACACTACCCCTTCCCCCTCCCTTCGTTGGGCCTACTTCGGGGCGTACACAAACTATGTGATTGAGTCCAAAATAAAAAGTAACGCAGTCTTCATTCTCAGTATGATTGATGGTAGTTTAAGTGTACTTTCAGTCCATAGTCGTTGAGCTATCATTATTGTGTAATAAAGTATTAAAATAAAAACAGGAAAACTTAAGCATTGAGAAAAAAGTAATGAAAGATAAAGAGATAGAACAATTAAAAATAAAGCTTAAAAAATTAGAGCAGCTTCAAAAGCTTAGTAAAGATTCAGACAATACTCTAGAAAAAGCCCAATTAGATAAATGTCCACTTAATCTAGCAATAGATAACATGTTTGAAGTTTTAATAGAATATACAGGCGCTCGTGTAGCATTAGTTTATACATTTGATGAAACATTAAAATTACATGAATTTAGTTCGAATAAAATAAGCTTCCCTGTTTCAATAAAAGAAATGCAAAAGCAAACTGAGGAAGATAAATTTTTTCATAAGCAGGTAGATGGTAAAACGATTATTGCTCAAAAAATCGATGTCGTCGGAGAATCATTTGGTTTGTCAGCATTGGCATTTAATGAAGTTCTTGATGATGAAGCTCTTGAAGAGGCTCAACTACAATTAGATGCCTGGACTGAAGAACTAGATAATTATTTAGTATCAATAGCACGTTTGCGTATTAAAGCTGATGTCACTCGTAAGCTGGGCGAGGCTTTGAGCGCGCCAGTATTAGATGAAGGAATAGCAAAGTCTATTCAATTACTTCAAGAGAGTATAAATTTTGATGAATTATTACTGGTATACCGTCATGAGTTAGATACAACAGATGCAAGTTTACACTTTAAACGTGTGCATCATGGAAAATTGGTTGAGAACTCAGAACAGTATTATGAAAATGGCATGACTATAAAGGTTGGAGATTGGGCCAGACAGTTAATAAATGGTGTCTCTACGGAACAACTGTCAGGAATAGGTTTAAATCACTTTAGTGAAGAAATCTTGATAAATGATGTTAGAGATAAACGAATTGTAGGTCGGGTTTTAGTCTCAAACTCACAAGGAGAAATTAGCACCTATGATAGAGATATTTTAGAACGATTTGGTGAATATCTTCGCCTTCGAGTCGTTGACTTTAATCGAGAATGGAAACAGCTTACCAGTAATTTTCGAGCATCCGATGTAAGGCGTATTCTAAATGATCCTCATTATGATAAAAAATATTTATCACCAAAGGAAAGAGATGTTGCAATTATGTTTTGTGATATCTCTGGTTTTACTCATATTAGCGAACAAATATTAAAAGAACCGCCTTTGATTGGTAAATTGATTGATACTTGGGGAGATGAGGTAGTAAAGATTATTTGGGAACTTAATGGGGTATTCGATAAAATGGTTGGTGATTGTGTGATTGCCTTTTGGGGTCCCCCATTTTATGAAATGACTCCTCAGCAAGCTTGTGAGAATGCAACAAAAGCCGCAATCAAAATTCGTGAATATACTTGTTCGCTTATTGATGGTGCTATTCTTCCAGAGTTGAAGGGACTTGAACCAGCAATTAGTGTTGCTACAGGGCTTAATTATTGTCCGGTATACATTGGTTGTTTTGGACCCGATGAAGATTATACTGCTTTTAGTTCAGGGATGAATAATACGGCTCGACTTCAAGGAGTCGCTACCAGAGATCAAATTCTATGTATGGATTCATTTGTTAACATATATAATGACCTTAGTGTGTTTGGTGAAGAGCAAAATATCAAGGTAAAAAATGTTGCAGAGCCACTTCTGTATAGAAAACTGAATCAAATCTAAAGAAATAAATTAATGCCTGGGATAAAATGATTGCTGATAGTAGATTTTAATACGCCAATCCCCGTCCAACACACCGGGATTGGGCAGTATTCCTTGTGACATGGGTCAAGTTTTTGAAATTCTCTGAAGTCATTGTTTATATATTGTTGAATAGATCACAATTTAAAAACATCATCCTTACGATAATAAACATAACAGTTTCAACTTTATTAAAGGATACTAAAATGTTTACTTATATTATTCCAATGATAGTTTATGGCTTAACTTTATATGGCTTATATTCCTCTACCAGCGAACAAATTGATTCACTAACTTTTTTGTTTGCCTTGATAGGAATACCCGTGATACTTTTTGTTTCAAAGTTAATCATTGAAAAAGTTTTTGGTAATCTCAGTGAAGGATTATCCTTTATCGCAGCATTTGCATCGATTTATTTTTTCTTCGTTTAAACCTGAAAAAATAATCAATGAGTGCAAAATTAATTTGCGGAAGCAACATTTATAATATTGTTAATGGATGAGGTTTTACCAAGTTCAAGAATTATCGTTTCATCAGTGGCCATTTGATCCGATTCAATCAGAGGGATTATTTGAGAAACAACTTGTATAATCATTTGCATACCTTGCTGTTCAGCAGCATCATTAGATAAATTATATTGATTATGCAAATCTGTTAAATGTTGTCTCATTTGACTAACGCGATTTTGTAAATCAAGTTGCTGGTAATCTTCTTGAAAAGTGATATGCAATTCACGCTTACCATCTTCTTCTATTATTTGTAACTTTAAAGGACCTTCTACTAGCATAATTAGACTCTTTTATTTTAATTAGTGGCTATTGTCTAATATGTCGTTAATTGTGTAAAGTATCTGAGTTGTAATATGAGTGGTAATGTATACCCATTTTTATCGTCTGATTTTTAAAAACTTACTTGCCTGCCAATTCTCAGCTATATACAATGAAGTTCTAAAACATACCATTTAAAACACTAGCCTAAGGAAAGTTTGTCTATGCCAAAATATATTTTTGTTTATTTAGGAGGAGAATATCCTTCAAACCCGGAACAAGGACGAGAACATTTTGAAAAATATCAGCAATGGTTACATTCTTTAGGTGAAGCTGTGCTTAGTCCTGCGGTGCCTTTTAAAAATACACATACTGTTCAATCTAATGGCTCAAGTTCACCTGGAACAGTTTCTACTATGTCTGGATTTAGTATTATTCAATTAAACTCTATGCAAGAAGCACTTGCTGCTGCTAAAGCTTGCCCATTTCTTGAGATAAAAGGGACTCTGGAAGTTTCTGAAATGATTGAAATGGCTGATGATCTTGATTCGGAAAACAGCAAAACAATTAATTAATAATTGTGAACCTGCCTCAATTTATGAAAACTTATATACAATTTTCTATAATTATTTTAACGGTGTTGAGTCTTTTTGCCTGCTCACCACAATATAAAATTGTAAATGAATATATTGCGCCTGAAGCTAATTCAGGCAAGTTATGTGTCAAACAATGTTATATAGAAAATAAAAGCTGTAATAAAAAATGTGATCAAAAACATAATCTGTGTTTAGCTGAAAAAGAAAAGTTAGCACGTGAAAATTTTGATCAAAAGCTTCATGAATATCATTACTCTCTTGAAGATTATGAGTTGGATATTGGGCATTATTATGCAGAAAAAAGGCTCTATGAATTACAGCTTGATTCCCTGGAAACTAAGAAACAAAATGCCTTGCTTAAATGCAAACTGAAACATATTGACAAAAAAGATTGCTATGCATATAAAAACTTAAAACATGACTCGAAAATGATGACTGAGCCTTTCAAGCCGCATAAACCCCATAAACCCAGTTTAGTAAATGAAATTACTCTTTATCAGGATTTATGTGTCAAAGATTGTTTTTGCTCTAATGTGTTTTCTAAATGTTATATTGCTTGTGGTGGGAAAATAATTTCCAACAAAGTTTGTATTTCAAATTGTAAATAGATTTAAGCTTGATACTATTTTAATACCAGGTTAAGGAGATATTATGAAAGTTGGATTGATGGTTTTTATATTGCTAAGTTTAATAAACAGTGGCTGTGCAACTTGGGAGGGAGTAAAGCAAGATTCAGCGGACGGTTGGAAAGCTTCAAAACCTACAAGGGATGCTGCTTGGGAAAAAACGAAAGAACTGAGCGCTGAAGGTTGGGAAAAAACTAAGGATCTAAGTGCAGAAGGGTGGGAAAAAACAAAAGAACTGAGTGCAGAAGGTTGGGAAAAAACTAAAAAAGCAGTAAGTTCTGATGAAACTAAGAAGTAATCAGTTATCTGATTAGATAAAAAAGTGGTGGGCCCAGAAGGACTCGAGCAGAAAGACTCGAACCTTCGACCTGCTTATTTAACATGGTTCATCATTATTGCTTCAATCGATAACCTGTCCTGATCATCCACCAGGCGATAGATAAACATATCAACATAAACACGCTTATCATCATCAGACTCAGCCAGATATTGACATCAGAAACCTCAAAAAAACTCCAGCGAAAGCCGCTCACCAGATAAACAACGGGATTAAACCAGCTCACTGTCTGCCAGGCAGGCGGCAACATATCGATTGAATAGAATGTGCCACCAAGAAATACCAGTGGCGTAATCACCAATAAAGGAACAATTTGCAGCTTTTCAAAATCTTTTGCCCATAAACCGATTATAAATCCCAACAAACTAAATGACATACAGGTTAACAACAAAAATAGAACCATCCATAATGGATGGGCAATATGTATCTCAACAAAGAAATTCGCTGTTATTAGAATCAATAAACCTATTATCAAAGATTTTGTTGCAGCAGCGCCCACGTATCCCACGACGATCTCAAACGTTGTTACCGGTGCCGATAGAATTTCAAATATCTGACCGGTAAATCGAGGAAAAAATATGCCAAATGATGCATTCGATAAACTCTGCGTCAAGATAGCCAGCATCATTAAACCGGGAACAATAAAGTAACCATAACTGATACCGTGAATATTATCGATACGAGAACCAATTGCAGAGCCGAACACAACAAAATATAAAACGGTCGACAAAATAGGAGAAGCAAAACTTTGTCCAATAGTGTTAAATGCACGTTTCATTTCATATTTGTATATTACCCGAATAGCATGAATATTCATTGACTATTCTCGCCTTTTACCAGGTTGACAAAGATTTCTTCCAGTGAAGTTTTAATACTATGCATATCTATTATTTTTAATCCTGTTTCCTGTACCGATTTTATTAACCCATCAATACCATTGTTATCTTTTAATGGATCATAGGTATAGGTGATGGCAAAACCATCTTCTGATAATTCAAGATTATAATTATCGAACCGTTTTGTTGACTCGAACGGTCTATCTAATTCAATCACTAATTGTCGTTTCCCTAGTTTATGCATCAACGCATCTTTTTCATCCACCAGGAGCAGTTCACCATTATTGATGACACCAACGCGATCGGCAATCGCTTCTGCTTCCTCAATATAGTGCGTGGTTAAAATAATGGTGACACCTGATTCGCGTAAGCGTTCAACCAGCACCCACATATCTTTTCGTAACTCAACATCAACCCCGGCAGTCGGCTCGTCGAGAAATAGAATCTTTGGTTCATGCACCAGTGCTTTGGCAATTAACAGACGACGCTTCATACCACCGGAGAGGGACATAATAATGGCATCTTTTTTATCCCATAGAGAAAGATCTTTTAGAATTTTTTCGATATAAGCAGAGTCATGCTTCTTGCCAAACAAGCCTCGACTAAAACACATGCTATCCCATATCTTCTCGAACGCCCCCAAGGTTAACTCTTGAGGCACCAGTCCAATACACTCACGGGTAATCAGATAATCTTGTGTATTATCATAACCATCCACCATCACAGAGCCACTAGTGGCATTGACAATACCGCAGATAATGGAAATCAATGTGGTTTTACCCGCGCCATTAGGACCAAGCAAAGCAAGTATTTCACCTTGTTGAATATCAAGACTGACATTCTTTAAAGCCTGAAAACCACCTTCGTAGGTCTTTGATAGATTGGAGATGGTGACGATGGATTGCATGATTACATTACCTTTACTCGATATCTACTATGATATTAGTTATTATATTATCCAATAAAACAACTTAAAATATCATAGGCTTAAATTATGATAAAGCATATCATCATAATATTTTCTCTTTACTTATATCATGTATGGGAAGGGAGGCTTCTGATCCCTCTAAGAATTCTGCAATAGATTCAAATAGTACCGATTCCAGTCATTCAAATTCTGGTAATACCAATGTAAAACAAATTCATTAATTTATAACTTCCTCGTTAATATTACTTATGCCATGAGTAGAGTTAGTTAATAATTCGGTTATTTTATTTGCAGGAAGAGGTTTGCTATACAAGAATCCTTGTAGATAATCACAATTATGACTGATTAGAAATTCTTTTTGTTGTTCTGTTTCAACTCCCTCTGCCACAACTTTAAGTCTTAGATTGTGTGCCAGTGCTAATGTCGCAGCACAAATTTCAGTATCGTTATCATCAGTACCGATATCTTTTACAAATGTCTTGTCTATTTTTAATATATGGATGGGTATCTTTTTAATATATGCCAGTGATGAGTAGCCCGTTCCAAAATCATCAATAGCGAGCGTTGCGCCAAGTTCTCTTAATTTTTGCAGCTGTTTAATTGCAAGTCCTGGGTTTTGCATGGCTGATGTTTCAGTAACCTCAAACTCAAGTTCTTTTCCTTCTATATTATATTTTTGCATAGTAGAGTGAACTTGATTAACAATTTCTTCAGATTGCAACTGAAAGGTTGAGAGGTTGATAGCTATATGTAAGTCAACGATTTTGCTTTTTTTCCATATTGATAACTGGTGACAGGCTGTATCCATTACCCAAGCACCAAGTGAATGTATCAATCCTGTTTCCTCAGCAATAGGGATAAAATTATCTGGTGAAATCATTCCCTTACTGGGATGAACCCAACGAACTAGTGCCTCAACAGCAACAATATGATTTTCTTTGGCACAAATTTGTGGCTGATAATAAAGCTCCAATTGATTATTATTAATTGCATAATTTAATTCTTTTTCAATTGTAAGACGTTCATTAATGGAATTGAGCATATCTTCAGAATAAAATTGGAAATTATTTTTTCCTAAATTTTTAGCATGATACATGGCAATATCAGCGTTTTTTAACAATTCAGAATCCTTCGTACCATCATGAGGAAAAACACTAATGCCCATACTTGGCGTTATATCTAAAGTATTTTTATCAATAAGATAAGGCGTCGCAATTTGACTAAGAATTTTCTGTGCAATATGAGGAATTAGTTCGGTACGTTCTACTTCATTTAATACAACCACAAATTCATCGCCACCATTGCGTGCGGCAATATCACTTTCTCTAATCGCATTATTAATTCGTTGGGCTACTTCTATTAAGAGCTTATCTCCAATATGATGCCCCAAAGTATCATTAACATTCTTAAATTTATCTAAATCGATAAAAATAACAGCCAATTGTTGTTCATTCCGCTTAGCATTTAACATAAGTTGTCCTAAACGCTCACCTAGGCTGTAACGATTATATAGACCAGTTAAAACATCATAGTGTGCCAATTGCTCAATTCGCTGCTCAGAATGTTTACGCTCAGTTATGTCTGAAAAGCTAGCAGTATAATTTTGGATTACGCCTTGTTCATCTTTCAGTGCCGATATACTAATCAGTTTAGGATAAATTTCTCCATCTTTTTTTCTGTCCCATAACTCTCCTTGCCAAAAACCATCATTAGAAAGTGCCGTCCACATTTCTTTATAAGTTTCTTTTGGAGTACTACCACTTGCAAAATGTTTGGGATTTTTACCAATTATTTCCTTTAACTGATAGCCTGTTAAATCTTCAAATGCATCATTTACATTCAAAATTAAATTTTGGTGATCTGTAATAATCATTGCTTCACCACTAGATTGAAATGAATTCTCATAAACTTTTACTTCCTCTAGGGCTTTTAAAGTAGTCGCTTTTGAGTCAACAAGTGCTGATTCAACTAATCGAATCTTTTTAATAATGAGTGAAGCGAAAATAATAGCGACTAATGTTACAATAACGAAAACAAATTTATTAAATTTTGCTAACTCTTCACGTGCTAATTGTGATTCCTCAGTTATTGCTTTTACCTCTAATGCCTGTCTTTCAAGAAACTCTGATAGATATTGATTGATTTTATCTTGTCCAGGCAAGACAATTTCGTAAAGTAACCGTTGTGCTTCATTTAATGAAGCTTCATCATCTTCTAAAGCAAGTTCTGCTGCCTTTCTTTGAGCAGGTAAAATACTCGGCACAATTGAAGCTTGTTGATTAAGTAGGAATATTTCTTCTACATCTAATGTTAGATCAAAAATTTGACTGCGAATAATGGCAAATTCTGAAGCTAATTTATCTAATTGTAAACTTATTTCATCTTTTGCAAAAAAATCACTTTCGTAAATCATTTTACCTGTTAATCTCGTACGTGAACGTGCAAGTTCTGACAGTTTAGTTGCTAATTGCATTTTTTGGCTAGCAAATTGACTTTGTTTTATTTTTTCATATAGATGGCTAGACTTAATATTGACAGCAATTAATACGCCACTGATAAGAAGCAATAAAATGCCATATCCCAATATAGCGAAAAAAGTAATTTGATTAGTCTTAAAAAAGTTCATTAATTTCATGAAGTGGTAAGAATCGAAGAAAAGTATTCGTGAAAGTCTCTATAAAATAACTATCTGTTATCATTAGACTAACAGTTTGTACGGCTATTGGAAAGTCTGTTCTCCACCATTAGTTTACATTCCATTCAGTATAGTATAATTTTGGATTATGAGAATGCCTCAATTTTGCCCTAATTAACAGTTACACAGTTATTTTTACAGTCTCGTAATGTGACTGATTCAGACATTAGCCTATCTTTATACGTACCACTCTCATTACTTCAAAATTCATATCAGCAATAATTTCATGGTCAGGATAGTAAGTTAAATTAACTCTTGCCCCTTTTAAATTCTGATATTTGCCTTTTCTCTTAAATTTAAAAGGTACATCACAACCTTCTACCATTAGTGTATGTATAATCCAGTCTCCCTTTTCACGTTGAACATGTGATAAGACTTTCATCAATTCAGAGTGAGTAAGTTTGTTATTTTTTTCTAATAATTTCTTTGGATCGGATTGCATATTAATGGTTTTTATCTACATATAAGTTCAGAGCTTTTAAAATGACTAATGTCAGGTTAATTTGACGTTCATAACTCTTAAATAACAAAAAAATTAATTGCCCTATTTTGTTAGTTTTGCATTCGGGCAATAAATTTTTTTTGGTTGACGACTCTTAAATAATATATTTTTCCCTTACTTTTTGGTTATTTATAGAAAACGGGAAAACAATATTTTTTAGTTGAAGACTCTTAAGTTTCATATTACCAGTCAAACTCACCAAAAGAAACCGTTTGAAAAGTGAGTGTGGAGCCTCTTCATTTTATAATTAGACCATAAGCCTAAATTAATGATTTATTGATTGCAAAATCTTATTGAATTTTCTATCCTTTCATTAAAACATTATAGATACAACAAAATCTCCAATAAAAAAGAATGGAAGCAGAATTTTATTTCCCAAAATATTACTTGTTTTGACTACCATAATATTTAATTTTTCACTAATCTTAAAGCCAAAAACTTCAAATGAAGCAAATATTAGAAACCTTTTTCACTCCTAAGTTAATGCCTAAAACGATAGCTGTTATTATATTTTTAATAGCCTATTTTTATCATTTGCTACGTCTTATTATTTCAGTTGAACATACGACTGGAATAACTTCATCATCTGGCTATTTAATGGTTCCTGTTGATGCATTAATTTATGGATTACCTTGGTTATTTATTGGGTTGAGTCTTGGTTATACCATTAAATCCATACGAACTAAAAAGGTGTATGATTTCTTTATCAGTATCATCTTAGTGAGTTTATCGCTTGTCTATATTTATCATGTTGTTCTTAACTTTTCTGACAATAAAGAACTTATAGATACTGTCAATGATATTCATAAAATGGACACACAAATGTTAGATGATTTTGTGACCCAATCGCCCTTTAAGAATAATAAATTTGCACTGGGTGCTATCAGTTTAAACCCTAACACTTCATCGCTTACCTTAGAAAAGATAGTGGCTAATAATAATATCGAATTACATAAAAAAATGTCGACTGAACCAGAACTCATAGGTAATAATCTAAAGGGTTTAGCTGTTATGCGATTGATTATTAGACATCCAAACGTGAATAAAAAAATTCTTCTTGCTTTATCTAAAAGCACGGATAGTGATGTATTAGGCGATATTGCAGAACACATTGATACACCACCATCGGTATTAATAGAGTTGTATCAAAGTAAAAAAGATGATCCAGGCTTTTATTTAATAGAATGGGGGTTAGCAGCTAACATCAATACACCATCGACAATTTTTCAACATTTATCAGAGTCAAGAAATGAATATACTCTGCGTCGTTTGAAATCAAACCAATCTTTATCTAAAGAAATAAAGCAGTATGTGCTTAAACGAATTTCTACTCAGGATTATGATAAGTATTAGTTTCGCTTTATGCCGATATAGATTCTTTATTAATTACTGCCGATTATGAGAAAAGCGGATACTTGGATTTTACCACTCTAACATGAAGATTTGTAACAGCTAATTTTATTTCAGTCTCTGATTATATCAAAAACCGAACCTATCCCAAGACTTGGACCGTTCGAGTTTCCGAAAATATGCGAAATTTTTTCAGATCTGGGAAATTTTTTGGGACGTGGCAAGCTTTTTTACTTGACTAATACTCTACTCGGTTTCGATTTTTTTCTTTTGCTACGTATAACTTCTTATCAGCGGCGCCAAGCAAACGCAAATAATTAAAGTCTTCAGAAGGTATTTCAGTAGCGACTCCAACACTGATTGTGACAAAGTTGCTCACAGATGAAGATTCGTGTGGTATTTGAAGTTTAAGTATATTTTTACGACATGATTCAGCCAATTGGATAGCCGCTTCAATAGAGGTTTTTGGTAACATAATGATAAATTCTTCTCCACCATAGCGAGCCAATAAATCAGTATTTCGTTTTATGTTTCGCTCTAACTCTTGAGCTATTGTCATTATGCATTCATCCCCTTTAAGGTGGCCATAGTTGTCATTAAATTCCTTAAAGTGATCAATATCTAACATTAATATCGACAATTCTTCATTGTTTCTTCTTGCTCTTTCCGATTCAGTTTTAAATTTAATGTCAAACATTCGTCGATTAGTCACGCCCGTCAACCCATCAATGTAGGAGAGTGTCTCTAATTGCTGATTGGCTTTCTGAATTTGATATCTTTGTTCACGTTCGTTGATAAAGGTTTGAAACATACTGATTAACAGACCGGTCAATACCAGTATATAACTGACTTTTTTAAGTAAATGTGCAATATCAAACTGAACATCGAACAAATGTAATGAATGTGACATAAAAACAGCTTGAGACACAAAATTAACGATTAATGATAAAACTAACCAATATTCAAAATTATCATTTTTCCATTTACCTTTAGATAAATACCCATATAGGGCTAGCGCAAAAAAAACGGCTGGAATGAACTCTTCTGGGCGATGAAAAATATAATCTGGATAATATGCTGGTGGTAATGGTGAAAAAATAAAAAACAAAAAGGAAAGTAAAGTTGTTAAAAAGGTATAAAAATAAATTCTATTTTCATATTGCTTCCTATTGGTTTTAAAGTCATCCACACGTTTCCAAACGATATAACTTGCCCAAAGCATGACAGCCAAATAAAGGCGTGAGGCAATCCAACTCCATGGGATTAATGAAGTAAGGTCCGATGGTAAATATTCCTTAAACCAAGAGGAAGTAACAACAGCATGATAACCATCAAGAAATGATGTCCCAAGAAAGCCAGCACCAATTAATAAAAAGATAATGTCGGGACTACTGTAATATCTAACTAAAGCCATGACACCAACAAATAGAGCTAGGGTCGTAGCAATACTTTCCATAATTGTATGAAGCTGAATAGAGCCTTCCCAAGAGGAATCATGGATTATGAGATAACTTAAAGTTAAACCAATAGGAATAAACCAAAAGGAATTTCTTTTAGATATTATTGAGGCCATACTTTTCGGATTTAATTATCCTAAATTTGAACTTAAGTGAGCGTATTCCAAAATGTATGAATAACACATATTTTTATATTAATTAACAAAAAATTAATCGTCATTCATACTTTTACCCATAGCCCTAAATGCTAGGAGCTTGTCCGAGAATAGAAATCCTACTGCGAAAACGCTGATTTTGGCCATATTTTTCCATCATTTTCGTTAAATATACCTATATTCGCCTCAAATGCTGAAAAAATCTGACTCAAAACATCGTTTTCTCGCTACGCCCCGCAGGAAGTGCCCTTGGGGTACGGTGTCCATTCTCGGACAGGCTCCTAGTGCTAAACGGCTTGTCTGCCTGAATATCGGCTAAGATAACAATCGATTTTTCTAAACCTTTATACTTCATTATATTGGTTAATTCTATATCCTCTGTTATGCCTTTTACTTTGACTAGTTCAGAATTTTCAGGTTTAAAGGGGGTTAATATAACCATATCATTTTTATTCATTCCTTTTTTTACTAACTTATTGACCAGAGCATTTACTTTTTCATTTTGATCGTTTGCATTTCTCCATTTGACAATTTCAACTGATTCTCCCTCAGGCGACATTGGGTTAGGAATAGCGGAATAGATTGATATTTGCCGATTGGATTATACTGTTCCCTTAAAATGAAAAATCAAGTATTGTTTTAATATAAAAAAATATCATTATGTATATTTTTATTAATTGCAATTGCCGGTAAAATGCCGTACATTAATCTGTAAATAAAGATTAATGTGGAGGATGATATATGACGGCAATAACACGACAACGTATAGAAATGCGAGTGGATAAGCAAACAAAACAAATGGCAGAACGTGCTGCTGCTGCACTAGGTTGTTAATCACTGACAGAATTTATTACACGATTAATCCATGATAATGCTCCCAAAATATTGCAAAATGAAACAAGTATTAAATTGACTGAATCTCAGTTTGATCAATTTATGGAGGTCTGTAATGATAAAACACTAAAGCCTTCAGATAAATTGCTGGCAACGGCTAAACGTTTAGATAAAGAGGGTTATTAATTGCGATTAGCTGAAGAATTTGTTTTCGCAGATAAAAATAAACATAATTTAAAAGGATTTGATTGTAAAAAAACTGATATGAATGATTTTCTATCACGTTTTGCAATCAAAAATAGTAAACTTGGCTTGAGCCAGACCTGGGTGTTAACAACAGAAAAGCTATTAATAAAAAATAAAGCTAGTCAAAATAAATTACCCATAGCAGCATATTATACTTTAGCCTCATCAACAGTTAGTCGTGAAGATATTCCATTAGATATTAACTTACCAGCATATCCTGTTCCTATTGTATTACTTGCTCGATTAGCTGTGGATAAAAACTTTCAAAGATCAGGACTTGGAGGAAAAACTCTGGTAACCGCCCTGAGAAAAAGTATTGAGTTAACCGATAGAGGTTTACCAGCAGTTGGCCTGATTTTAGATGTTCTTGATGAGGAGGCACTAAAGTTTTATCAGCACTTTGAAATTTTTAAATCTTTTACAGATGAACCAATGCGTTTGTTTGCCCCTATGAGTGTTTTGCGACTATTATAGGGATCACCTCTGGTTAAATAGCTATCATTAAATGTTTCTTTTATACCCTTTTTAATGGCTAATGCCATATCATCCAATGATTTTGCTTCTCCATTATATTTTAGACAAGCCCCTACTTCTTCTAAAGTAGTTTCAGAAAAGTGTTTCATAGGTGTCAGTGGTTTCCCTTAAGCGACTAATTCTGGCGTAATCCGTACTTAATAACCATCAACGGTGGCGCAGTTTGCGCTTTAAAGTTTTATACCGAAATATTTATTTACCGCCCAAACTTTTCTTTTTATCTTGCCCGTCATCATCGCCTCACATAGCCTGAGTCTTATCAATTCAATTTAAAACCAGGAGGAACACAGACTGCGTCTTTTTGCAGTCGAGTAGTCCTTGTTTTCAATTTCATTGATGAGAGGATAAGGCATGTGAGGTGATTCGATGG
>JADGAU010000290.1 GCA_015231865.1 Gammaproteobacteria bacterium
ATCGCGACGATCTTTACTAGGTGCTTGAGTGTGATAACCGTGAATACTCATTATTATTATTGTTCTTTATTTTAGGTGGGGGCAGTACATAACATCATGACATTTTATCAAAAATACATCAACTATTGTTGGCAATACTAAAATGCTAGGGTCTGTTGATCTTTAATGTTAATAATCTTTATAAAGTTCTAATGTTTAATTTTGACCTGTCGATAAATAACATAACAATTTCCTGCTTTTGTTTGAAATTAACAATAAGAATTAACTGATTAAATAATAAATAAGGTAAAAGAACATGCCCCAAATAATATCATTAAGAGAACTCATCCTGGCTATTGGTGTTTTTGTTGTGGTGATTATATTAAGTGCAGTTTTGATTACCGCAGTAAAACTTAATAATTATGAAAATGTTATTCAAGACGTTGAAGATTATATCAACACTCTACCTTCGGATACAAAAACCTCAGCGACTAAAACACTAGATTTATTAAAGCAACATAAAGAATCATTAAATGATTGGGAAACGACTGTGATTGTAATCGGTATTATTATAATTGTCGTGTTTCTAATTGGCTTAAGTCTGTTGTTACATAAAACCATAAAAGATATATGGGGTATAGCAAATATTTTAGATGCGGTTAGGCAAGGTAATACCACTATTCGATTCAAATCAAGTGATGCTAAAGGTTGTTTAAAAGCAGTTGAAGATAGTGGCAATGAACTGATTAATTATTTTTTATCTATAATTGATAAAGTAGAAAAGTCAGAAGCTGAAATTCAACAGAATTTTGAAAGCGTTAAGGCAGAAACAAAAACCAATGATTTTCATAACCAAATTAATAAAAACGCCAGTACAGATTTAAATAATGGATTAAATATAGTAAGAAATAATTTAACTACTAATGTAGATTCAACACTGAAAATTTCTGAATCTACAAAATCTATTTCAGAAGAAGCTAGTTATGGTGTAGAAAAGATGAACACTTTTTCAAACAACATTAATGAATTACTTCATCTAGCTGAAAGTTCGCGTGATACGGTTTCTGATATGGTTTCTCGAGGACAAAGTATTAATGATATCGTCAAGTTAATACAAGGTATTGCTGAACAAACAAACCTTCTTGCTCTTAATGCTGCTATCGAAGCTGCAAGGGCTGGTGAGCAAGGCAGAGGCTTCGCAGTGGTTGCTGATGAAGTCAGGAATTTGGCAAATAAAACGGCTGAAGCAACAAATGAAATTAGTTGTTCAATTGAAAGCCTTAATAAAGATACCCAGCAAATTAATGAGAACTCCATGACGGTTTACGACAAAGTTTCCGAATCTCATAATAATGTCAGTGATATTGTTAGCACATTACAACAGTTTAATACCGATGCCTTAATTCTTAATGGTGAATCGACCTACATGTACTACTTTATTTTTATTACTCAAGTCATGGTTGATCATGTGGTATTCAAAGCAAATGCCTATTCATCAATTGCACTTGGTAAAAAAACCATGGAGTTTGGTGATCATCATCAATGTAGGCTAGGTAAATGGTATGACACTACTGGCAAAGAAAAATTGGGCCATTGTCCATCCTTTGGTAAAATGTTAAAACCACATAAAGGTGTTCATGAAAGTTGCCTCAAAAATATAGAGTATTTAAATAATAATAGTATTGATACAAACAGAGAAATAATAAATGCCAATTTTGAAGAAATGGAAAAATATAGCGATGAATTATTCGCTTTATTTGAAAAATTAATTAAAGAAGTTGCTGAGTTTACAAACGCCCCTAAGTAAAATACAAGCAGCCAGGAATAAAAAAATTACCCAGTGGCACTTAAACTTATAAGGGAGAAAGTTGCTGTTTTTTATTTATTGGTTCTCTAATTTTACCCTATATGGTTAAAATTGAATTATTTTTTGAGGTTGATATTTTTTTAGAATAGCATCTTTTTAAAAATTTAATATTTATTCCCTGCACAGAAATGTTAGCTTCATCATGTTGCAGGGTTTTCAATATAAACGAAAAGCAAAAACCTGCAAAATCAACCAAAACTTTAATCATTATTCTCACCATCATAATTTACTCTAACGTCTCGTATCATTTTTCCACTGAACTTGTTTCCAATTACCTGTATCACACCAGGTCATTCCTTCGGATCTTCTGCCACAAAATTCACTGTTATTGCCTCCAGGCCATGAATTTCTCTCGGCAATCATTAACCAGACAGGCTCAACTC
>JADGAU010000291.1 GCA_015231865.1 Gammaproteobacteria bacterium
GGGATGGATGGAAAACCATTAAANTTTAAAATTGATACTATTCTTGAATCTAAACTTGTTCTTACAGGTTCACCTGATGGTTTTCTTAAAAGAATTGAAGCTGGAGAAAATAATGGGAGATGAACTAGTTAGTGTCGCTATTCCAACATTTAATCGTCCAGAAGGTTTAAAAACAAATATAGAAAGTGTCTTAAAACAAAGTTACAAAAACCTAGAAATTATAGTTGCAGATAATTGCTCTGAGAACCCGTTAGTTTCGAAGTTAATACATGAATTAATGCAACAAGATAATAGAATCAAATACTATAGACATTATCAAAATCTAGGCGCAGGTGTAAATTTAAAGTTTTTATTATCAAGGGTATCCGGTAATTTCTTTATGTGGCTAGCAGACGATGATTATTTAATTTCGGAAAACTTTTTCAAAGAGCTAATGAAATACGCACCATCAAATATTTTAACCTTTAGTGATCATCGAACATCAATAAGTAATAGTGATAATTGCTCTAATATCTATGCAGACTGCCAATCAAAGTTAGACTATCTTTATGCCTGGCTAGGAAATGGTGGGGGAGCACCTATTTATGGTTTGTATAATCGTCAATTGATGAAAGAGAAGGGTATTACGTTTTCTTTTGACAATGATTTGTCCTATTATAATGAAGGCACAATGTTACATAAACTTTTTCTATCAGGGCTGGTAAAATTTGTACCAGATATTTTTGTATTCTTTGACCGAAACTCTGGTAAACCAAGTCTGTTAGAATTATGCAAAAGTTTTGTAGAGTATTATGATAGGACGGTCCAAATTATAATGAGCTCTGATTTAGAAGAGTCAGAGAAAAGAAAAGCATTACAAATAATACATCAACATAATTCACCTTATTTTTTTGGTTTATTTCGTTCATTACAACCAATAGAACAACAGGATATCTTTGTTAAAATTTTAGAAAAAGGCTTTATAAGAATATAGGTTTATTTTTGTCGAATCATCTGAATTGTCCCATCAGCGACTTGGTTAAATTTAATAAAGCGACTATAACTTGAACTTTGGGCAATCACTTCATTACCGATAGAAAAGAAATCTTCGTAGCCTAAGTCTCTCAGTAAACCTAATATTTTGTTTTTTCCATTGGCAAAGCCTTCATCTGCAGATGCTTCAAATAATATTGGAGGTAGTCCATGTTTTCTTAAGAAATTTTTTCCTCCGGATAATACTTCAAATTCAAGCCACTCAACATCTATCTTAATTAAACAAGGTGATGATGGTACATCAATATTATCCATCATAATCATTGGAATTTCAGGTTCAAACTTGTCTTTTACGGTTTCAACTTGAGGGCTACCCTGTTGAATATGAGCATTGCGGATTGATTCATCAAGTGTAAACCCTCCAATATTGAATGATTTGTTATAATCAATTGCTGGAAGCTTAATTAAATCTTCTTTTTCACCTAGTGCCTTGCAGAATGTAAAAAGATTTTCTAAGCGATTAATAAAAACATTACCACATAGTTGGTAATAAATAATTCGTTGTGGCTCATAGGCATAAACGATGCCCCCTTGTGCCTGAATTTCTTTAGCTATTGGTATTGAATACGCACCTAAATTTGCACCTATATCCATAATAAATGGTGCAGGAATATCGGCATAAAATAATTGGCTAATGGTTAATAGTGGTGGTGCCCAGACACCATTAAAATAAATGGATGAAGATATTGCATCTTTGGTTGAAAATAAAAGATAATCAATATCATCATTACCTTTAATTAAGCTGGCACGTGGTAACATGTATCACCTTCTCCTGGAGTTGAGATATAAAAAATAAAATTTAAACTGGACGTTAATAGATTACTGCTCCTTCACCCGTTTGTTTACCCTTTTTTAAAGGAATTGTTCCTCTTTCATAAACAACAACACTATCATAATAATAAATACCAAAGGTATTTTCTGACATAAAACTTTTAGGTATCGTATCGCGAGAATGGAAGGCGTTAAGAGCATCAATATGCCCTTTACTGTAGTTGATAAAAGTTTCTGGATTATCAGTGCCGCCTCCAAACTCAGGCCAGTAACAAGTATGTGTATCTTCAATAATATATAAACCATTTTTGGTGATTGTGGGATATAAAAAATCAAATGAAGTACGCATGTGCTCCATCATATGACTACCATCATCAATAATAATATCAAATTGCCCAAACTCATCAATTAACTGTTGCAGA
>JADGAU010000292.1 GCA_015231865.1 Gammaproteobacteria bacterium
CATTCGCAGATACTGTTGAAAAAAGCAGCATTACTACTAAATTTAATATAATTTTTTTCATAACTTTTACCTATTACCTGTTCACTTTAAACTTTCTTTATCTTTTTGTATAAACAATTTCAGAGCCTTGTGTTGAAATAGGCTTTAATTTAATTTCAGCTTTTCTTAATACTTTTCTAAACGAACGTCTAAAACTACTGGCACTCTCATCACTAGTGAGTTTTAGCTTCATTGTTTCTCCTGCCTGTTTTTCAATCTTGTACTCAAAGCCTTTATCATCCATAACATCTAAAATAGAATCCTGTGTATCTATATCAATTGCCTGAAAAGTAAGAATAATAAATTTGTTTGCTCCTGTAGACATCCGTTCAACAATTTTTTTAATTAAAGTTTTTGACACTTTTTTTGCTGCTTTTTTTGCTGCTTTTGTTCTACCTTCAAATAGCTCTCCACCATCTGTTGAGATTAAGGTTGAGCTTTTTTTAGCAACATTGGCAAATAATCTTCCTGATGAGGTATCGTAAGCCTTGGTCATTACATTAGCTTTTACCATGGTGTAGCCATCATCTTTAATTCGGTCAGAAGTTGTAATGGTAGCCAGTACCACCGCATCAGAATTTGCAAGTTTTGCCATTTTTACCGCATCTTTATCATCAAAACTACCACCGGCATCCTGAGCCATCCCTTCTAGTGAATTTTTTAACTTGACATCAAAGGATTTTTCCAACAATTGATCCTGAAGATCATCCAATAAGGCTTGTACCGCTTCTGAATCGTCACTAAGCGCTTTTTTTATTCCTCTTGTTGAATATAAAACCATCACGCTTCGATTATTAAAATTCTCTTTAGTAAACATTCGCATTGATTTTTTATCTTTAATAAACGCATCAATGTTTTTTGCACCTGTACTTTCGGTGTCAATTTTTACTTTTAACTTAACTTCAAAATCACCATCTTCATCTGCTTCTTTACTAACAACTTCAAATGAGTTTATTAAACCATCGGTAGTGCTTGCTACTTTATCTTCTTCCAGCATCCCTTCTTTGACCAATGTATTGGACTTCATTTTCACACCCATCACTTGCTCAACAGCTGCCCTCACTGCATCTTTTTTTGCTGCTGAAAACGTAGCCCCATAGCCTGTTACTGTTACTTCTTTAATTTCTGCAAAAGCAGAATTTGTAATAAATAAAACTAACAGAAATAGGCTTTTCATAAATAAACTTCCTTTTTTAATTGTCCGTAATCAAGATAGGCTTTAATATATTTTAAAGCATAAGCAATATTGTTATATAAATCAATATTATACATAGATGTTAGAGCGAATAATATTAGATGTAAAGCACTATAATTCCAAACTAATATTAATTATATGATGCTAACATTATTTACTATAGCTCTGAGCCAAAATCAATTGCTTGAGAGCTAAAACTGTTCTGTTCACAATAAGCTCGCAATTTAGGAAAAACCTCCGCCTGAAGCCTATCGTGCTCTGGTCTCATATTATTATACATTGAACTTAATAAAAGACGGAAGGTTTTGGAATTTGCCATTGATTTTTTCCTGTTGAGTAAGTAATTTCCCTAAAGTCTATCAAAGAAATGTCAGATGAATGTCATATTTTTTAAATAGGCAAAAAAAAAAATATTTACCCATGTTTTAAGACTCTATCAGTCTATTATTACCCGTAAATTAATACTTTAAGTTAATTAACTTAAATGCTATAGTCATCAGCATGAAAAGAAAAGCACTGATGGATCTTAAATTATGGTTAAGTTCTAACTTAAGAAAGCCTTTGATTTTAAGAGGAGCAAGGCAGGTTGGAAAATCAACGCTGGTTCATTTGTTTGCCGAACAGGAAAAACTGGATTTATTTGAATTTAATTTTGAAATCGATCAATTACATTCGATAAGCAATGAGCAGTTTGAGATACAAGCCTTACTGGATGAGATGCAATTAAAAAAACAGAAAAGAATCACTGAAAATTCGTTAATTTTTTTTGATGAGATTCAGGAATCCCCCAAACTACTCAAATTATTACGATATTTTTATGAAAAGAAACCTGAAATAGCAGTTATCGCAGCAGGCTCTATGCTTGAAATTGCTTTACATGTTGATGATTTTTCTTTCCCGGTGGGGCGAGTGGAGTTTTATCATTTAGGTCCAATGACGTTCAGAGAGTTTTTATGGGCAACGGGAAATGATTTAGTTGA